>NZ_CP145810.1:0-57500 GCF_046603995.1 Sphingopyxis sp. J-6
ATGAGCGGCGATGCCGCAACGCTCTGGCCGCGCGTCGCCGAAGGGCTGCGCCGCGACCTCGGCGCGCGCACCTTCGACCATTGGCTGAAGCCGGTGCGCTTCGCCGATTTCTGCAGCCTGTCGGGGGTGGTGACGCTTGAGACGGCGAGCCGCTTTTCGGCGAACTGGATCAACGAACGCTTCGGCGACCGGCTCGAACTCGCGTGGCGGCAGCATCTGCCCGCAGTACGCAGCGTCGCAGTGCGCGGCGGGGCCGCCGCGGCCGACCGCGCCGCGATCCTCGCCCAGCCGCCGCTGCCCGCTTTCGAAGCGCCGCAGGTTCCGGCGGCGAATCCGGCGCTGCTGAACTTCGATCCGCGCCTGTCGTTCGACCGCTTCGTCGTCGCGCGCTCGAACATCCTCGCCGCCAATGCTGCGCGCCGCATGGCGATGGCCGAGGCGCCGCAATTCAACCCGCTCTACCTTTGCTCGGGCACCGGGCAGGGCAAGACGCATTTGCTCCACGCGATCGCGCAGGCCTATGCGCTGATCCATCCGACCGCGAACATCATCCTGATGTCGGCGGAAAAATTCATGCTCGAATTCGTCGGCGCGATGCGCGGCGGCGACATGATGGCGTTCAAGGCGCGGCTGCGCGCCGCCGACCTGCTGCTGCTCGACGATCTCCAGTTCGTGATCGGCAAGAATTCGACGCAGGAGGAATTGCTCCACACGATCGACGACCTGATGACTGCGGGCAAGCGCCTCGTCGTCACCGCCGACCGTCCGCCGACGATGCTCGACGGGGTCGAGGCACGGCTGCTGTCGCGGCTGGCCGGCGGACTGGTCGCCGATATCGAGGCGCCCGAGGATGACCTGCGCGAACGGATCATCCGCCAGCGGCTCGCGGCGATGCCGATGGTCGAGGTGCCCGATGACGTCGTCGCCTATCTGGTCAAGCATTTTACCCGCAACATCCGCGAGCTCGAAGGCGCGCTCAACAAGCTGCTTGCCTATGCGGCGCTCACCGGCGCGCGGCTCGACCTCGCGCTCGCCGAGGACCGGTTGGCGGAGAATGTCCGCAGCGCGCGGCCGCGGATCACGATCGACGAAATCCAGCGCGCGGTGTGCGCGCATTACCGGCTCGACAAGAGCGAGATGGCGTCGAAGCGCCGCGTCCGCGCGATCGCGCGCCCGCGTCAGGTCGCGATGTATCTCGCCAAGGAACTGACCCCGCGCTCCTATCCCGAAATCGGGCGGCGCTTCGGCGGCCGCGACCATTCGACCGTGATCCACGCGGTGCGCACGGTCGAGGCGCTGCGCGTCAGCGACAGCGAACTCGACGCCGAGATCGCGGCAATCCGGCGCGCCCTCAACAGTTGATCCACAGGCTTCTGCCGGACTTATCCCCGGACTTGTCCACGCTTCCGCGCCGGGCATGAAAAAGCCCGCCTTCCTGTCGGAGGGCGGGCTTTTCCGCTATTTGGTCGTGGCTCAACCCTTTTCGGGCGGCGCCACCGTGATCCGCACCCGTTCGCCCGAATTGCCCGGGAAGTTGGTGAACATCGCCTCGATCAGGTTCGGGACGATCTGCTGCAGATTGTTGTCGCGCGACTGCGCTTCGGCGCGGCCCTCGAACAGGCGGTAGCCGTCGGATGCGCGGTTGATCTGAAGCTGCATGCCGCTGGTATAGACGGTGTAGCTGCTGACGTCGTTATAGCCCCAGCCGGGGCCCCACATGAACGGGTCGCTCCAGCCATAGACATAGCGGCGGCCGCGCGGACCGCGGACGATCACCGGGCGATAGAAGCCGCCGCCGTAATAGCCGCCCCAGGGGCCGCCGAAGCCGGGGCTCGACACCACCCGCTCGCGGCCCTTGTCGACACCATAGTCCATCCGCACCAGCATATCGGGCCGTTCCCCCGACGCGGCCGGGCGATAGCCGTAACGCGTCAGTTCGCCGGCGACGATGCTCGCATATTGATTGAATTCAATCCCGCCCTGCAACGCGGGGTCGCTCGATTCGATCGCGAAGCTCTGGCCCTGCGGGGCGGGAAGCTGCGTCTGGAAACGGGCCACATCGGCTTTGAACGGCGTTGCGCACCCGGCCAGCGCCAGTGCCGCGCCCGTCATGGCGGCAAGGCCCAGCCGCCGGAGGTTCATCTTGCTCATCTTCATGCTCCGTGATTCGATGCGCATATGTATCGCACTCATATAGCATGACTACGCCGATGCGACTTAACCTTGGTTGAACCCGTTTCGTCGCAACTCCGTTCCCGACCGGTTCTCCGTCGCCGCTGTCATTTCAGCGACATAGGCCGAGTATGCCATAAGTGGCGTCGAGCGTCGGTTTTGCAAGGGCGCGCGCCTTGCCGGCGCCCTTTTCCAATATCGCGTCGAGCGTCGCATGATCGTCCTTGAGCGCGACGAAGCGCGCGTTGATCGGCGCCAGCTTTTCGACCAGCAATTCGCCGAGCGCGGGTTTGAACGCGCCGAAGCCCTTGCCGGCAAAATCGCCGAGCACCGCATCGACCGAAACATCGGCGAAGGTCGCATAGATGCCGACGAGATTCTTCGCCTCGGGCCGCTCCTCCAGCCCCGCCGCTTCGGACGGCAGCGGTTCGGGGTCGGTCTTCGCTTTGCGCACCTTCTGCATCATCGTGTCGGCATCGTCGGTCAGGTTGATCCGGCTCATGTCCGACGGGTCCGACTTCGACATCTTCGCCGATCCGTCGCGCAGGCTCATGATCCGCGCCGCGCCCGGCGGGATGATCGGTTCGGGCAGGGTGAAGATCGGCGCCTCGGGGCTCGCATAATCATTGTTGAACTTCTGCGCGATGTCGCGCGCCAGTTCGAGATGCTGCTTCTGGTCTTCGCCGACCGGGACGTGCGTCGCCTGATAGAGCAGCACGTCGGCCGCCTGCAGCACGGGGTAGGTATAAAGCGCCGCCGAGGCGCTTTCGCGATTCTTCCCCGACTTGTCCTTGAACTGGGTCATCCGGTTGAGCCAGCCGAGCCGCGCGGTGCCGTTGAGCAGCCATTGCAGTTCGGCATGCGCCGGCACGCGCGCCTGGTTGAACAGCGTCGAACGGTCGGGATCGATCCCGCAGGCGACGAGCGCCGCAGTCATCGCGCGCGTGTTCGCCGTCAGGTCGGCGGGGACATGCGGCATCGACAGCGCATGGAGGTCGGCGAGGAAGAAGAGGCAGTCGCCGCCGCCTTCGGCGACCTCGTCCTGCATGCGTACCCAGTTGCGGATCGCGCCCAGATAATTGCCGAGGTGCAAATTTCCGGTGGGCTGGATGCCCGATACGATCCGCATGGTCTACTCCTGTTCTGGCGCCGATACTTTCGCGCGCCGCCGCGTGAGCATGGCGAGGAGATCCTTGTCAAGCGCGCCGACGAGGAAGGCGGCGGCGAAAAAGGCCGCGCCGCCTGCGGCGACGAGCGCCGCGAGCGACCAGATGCGGTCGAACACCTCGGCGCCATAATAAGGCGCGAGCCTCGGCATCATCCACCACAGCAGCGCCGACATGGCTGCCACGGCGACGATCTGGCGCGCAATCTTGCCCGCGAGCTTCGTGGTGAAATGGAACCAGCCGCGGCGGTGGAGCATGGCGTAGAGCAACAGGCAGTTGATGCTCGCCGAAACGGCCGTGGCGCCAGCGAGCCCGACGATGCCGTAACGCTCGACGACATAAAGGTTGATTGCGATGTTGATGATCAGCGACACGAGCGCGGTCCACACCGGGGTGCGCATATCCTCGCGCGCGAAAAAGCCGGGGTTCAGGATCTTGACGATGACATAGGCGGGCAGCCCCGCGACGAGCGCGACGACGATATTGGCCATGATCGCGCCGTCGGCGGCGGTAAACTTGCCGCCGACGAAGAAGGCGGCGGTGAAGGCGGGGGCGCAGATCGCGAGCGCTGCGGCGGCGGGCAGGGTCAGCAGCGTCGCCATCTCGAACGCATTGCCCTGCAGCCGCTGCGCCTCGGCGGCGTCGCCCGAATGGATGTGGCGCGACAGCATCGGCAGGATCGCGGTGCCGAGCGCGATGCCGACGATGCCGAGCGGCATCTGGTTCAGCCGGTCGGCGAGCTTGAGCAGGGTCAGCGACCCCTGCGGCAGGCTGGTCGCGAAGAAGGTGTCGACGAACTGGCTGATCTGATAGATGCCGGCGCCGAAAGTCGCGGGCAGGATCAGCAGGCCGAGCTTCTTCACCTCGGGCGTGAAGCGCGGCAGGCGCCAGTGGAGGCGGAGCCCGGCGCGGCGCACCGACCAGATCAGATAGGCAAGCTGCGCCACCCCGGCCAAGCTGACCGACACGGCGAGCGCGATCGCGACGATGCGGTCGTCATGGCCCGGCCCGCGCAGCCACGCGCCGGTCAATATGCCGCCGATCAGCACGATGTTGAGCAGCACCGGCGCAAAGGCGCCCGGCGCGAAGCGCGACCGCGCGTTGAGCAGGCCAGACAGCATCGCGACGAGGCTGACCAGCGCCAGATAGGGAAAGGTCAGGCGGCTCAGGAACACCGCGAGGTCGAACTTGCCCGGTACCTCCTGAAAATCGCGCGCGAGGATCCACACGATGCCCGGCATCGCGATCATCATCAGTCCCGAAAAGGCGAGCAATACCCAGAGGAACACCGACAGCACGTCATCGGCGAATTTCGCCGCGGCTTCCTCGCCGCCGCCCTCGCTCTCCGCCTTGTGGAGTGCGCGGCTGTACATCGGCACGAAGGCGACCGAAAAGGCGCCCTCGGCGAACAGGCGGCGAAAGGTGTTGGGCAGCGTGAAGGCGAGCTGGAAGGCGTCGGCGGCCAGCCCGGCGCCCAGCACGCGGGCGAGCAGCATGTCGCGCGCAAAGCCGAAGATGCGGCTGACCAGGGTCAGCCCGCCGATCGTCCCGACGCTTTTGACCAGGCTGGTCAAGCCGCGCGCCCGCCCCGCAGGATCGCTTTAGGCTTCGCCGACCGGCGCCGGGATGTCGGCCTGACCTTCGCCCTGCGCCTGCACCTGCTGCATGAACAGGCCGTGGAAATCGATCGGTTCGAGCAGCAGCGGCGGGAAACCGCCGTCGCGGACCGCATCGGCGATCACGCGGCGCGCGAAGGGAAACAGGATGCGCGGCGCTTCGGCGAGGAAGAAGGGCTGCAGCTGATCGTCGGGGACGTTGCGGACGCCGAACAGGCCGGCATATTTGAGGTCGACGACGAACGCCGTGCCCTCGTCGCCCTTCGACGTCACATCGACCTTCAGCGCGACTTCATAGAGGTTGTCGCCGACGCCTTCGGCGCTGATGTTGAACTGGACGTCGAGCTGTGGCGCCGACTGCCACTGATAGACGGCGGGAGCGTTCGGGTTTTCGAACGACATATCCTTCACATATTGCGAAATCAGGCCGATCGCCGGGCTCGTATCCTCGCCGTTGGGCTGCAGGGCGGGATTGTTGAGGTCGCTGCTGGTCTCTTCGGCCATGGTCAAGTCTTTCGTCTGGAAATCGAAGGAAGGATCGGCGCCGTCGGCCGGATGGCCGCGCCGCCGGAAAGTTGCGGCGGCGCTTAGCAGCGCCGCGCGACCAGCACAATGGGCGTCCGTCCGGGGCAGTCCGGGCGCTCGCCGGCAACCGTCGGGCGCGCCAGACGTTGACCTGTCGCGTGCGCCAAGTCATGGAGATTTGAAACATTGGCGCGCATCGCCTATGTTGAGCCCGATTATTCTATCGCCGCATTGGACATTTGCCCGTGACTGCTTTTTCGATCGTCTTGCTCGCCATGATTGCCGCCTTCCTCGGCATGCGGCTCTATTCGGTGCTCGGCAAGCGCACGGGGCATGAACAGGAACCCGTGCTGCCGCGCCGCGACGACCGTGCGGCGCCCGCTCCGGTCCGCCTCGACGACAGCGATACGCCAGCGGCGACGCAGGGCGGCGCGGCCGATACCTCGGGACTCGTCTATGAACCGGCGGCCGAAACCGGGCTGCGCGCGTTGCTCGCCGCCGACCGCCATTTCGATGCCGGCCGCTTTATGGAAGGCGCCGAATCGGCCTATCGCATGATCCTCGAGGCCTATTGGCGCGGCGACCGCGACACGCTGCGCGACCTGTGCGACGACGACAGCTATGAAGCGTTCGCCGAAGCGATTGCGGCGCGCGAGGCGCGCGGCGAAAAGCTCGACAATCGCCTGATCGGGATCGATTCGGCCAAGATCACCGCCGTCGACCTGCACCGCAGCGAGGCGCGGATCACGGTGCGCTACCGCGCCGACATCAGCGCCGTCACCCGCGATGCCGACGGCCGGATGATCGCCGGGTCGATGAGCGATGCGGCTCCGACCGACGATCTGTGGACCTTCCGCCGCACCATCGGCAGCAGCGATCCCAACTGGCTGCTCGACGAAGCCGAAGCAGCCTGAGCCGGTGCCCGCGGCGGTGACGGCGCGACGCGCGCGCGCTTTCGGATTCGCATCCTTCCTGGCGCTGCCGCTGCTCGCTGGCTGCGCCTCGATCGTTCCCGATGCCGGGGCAGGCCCGGTTGCCGCCAATCCGCCGCCTGTGACCGGCAAGCCTGCGCCGACTCCGGCGCCGACCGGCCCCGCCCGTCCCTATCAGCCGCGGCCATCCGAAAGCGGCGTCGCCGCGGCGAAGCCGATCCCGGCGACTCCCAATCCCGCGCTGCCCGCGGCGCCGGTCCCCGCCGGTGCGACGACCGCGGCGGCAAGCGGCGTCATTGCCGGGCCGGCGTTCGACAAGCTCGGTGTGTCGGCGGCGCAGGCGAAGGCCGCGCTCGCCGCCTTCCGGCTGAGCTGTCCGTCGGTGCAGCGCCGCGCCGACGCCAGCGGGCTGACGCAAAATGCCGACTGGGCCGAAAGCTGCAACGCGGCGAAGAGCTGGGCCGACGACGACGCGAGCGCCTTTTTCGCACGCTATTTCGGCACCGTGCAGGTCGGGGCGGGAACCGCCTTTGTCACCGGCTACTACGAGCCCGAAATCGCCGGATCGCGGACGAAGCGTGCGGGATACGACGTGCCGATCTATCGCCGTCCGAACGATCTGGTCGACGTCGACCTCGGCCAGTTTTCGGCCGACCTCAAGGGCAAGAAGATTCGCGGCCGCGTCGAGGGGACGAATTTCGTCCCCTATTACGACCGCACGACGATCGAACGCGGCGCGCTCGAAGGGCGCGGGCTCGAGATCGCCTGGGCGGCCGACGCCGCCGAATTTTTCTTCCTGCAGGTGCAGGGTTCGGGCCGCCTGCGCCTCCCCGACGGCGGCGTGATGCGCATCGGTTACGACAGCCAGAACGGCCGCGACTATGTCGGGATCGGCAAGCTGCTGCTCGACCGCGGCGAACTGCAGAGCGGGCAGGCGTCGATGCAGGGCATCCTCGCCTATCTGCGCGCCGATCCGGTGCGCGGCGCGGCGGTGATGAACGAGAATCCGAGCTGGGTCTTCTTCCGCGAGATCACCGGGCCGGGACCGCTCGGGGCGCTCGGGGTTCCGGTGACCGGCCGCGCGAGCGTCGCCGCCGATCCCAAATATGTGCCGCTCGGCGCCCCGCTCTTCCTGTCGCTCGACCGCGCCGAGCCCAATGGGCTGTGGATCGCGCAGGATACCGGCGGCGCGATCAAGGGCGCCAACCGCTTCGACAGCTTCTGGGGCGCGGGCGACGAAGCGCGCGCGATCGCCGGCGGCATGTCGGGGCGCGGTTCGGCGCTGCTGCTGTTGCCGCGCGCCAGCATCGCGCGGCTGATCCCCGCGCGCTGACGCGCCATGGGCCGGCGGCTCGCTCCCGAAGAAAATGCGCTCTGGAAAAAGGTCGCCGCGACCGTCGAACCGCTGCGCAAGCGCGCGCCGGTGCTCGATCCCGCATCGCCGCCGACCGTGCGCCCGCCCAAGGTCTCGCCTCGCACCCCGGTCGCTCCCGCCGCCGCGCCGCGTCCGGCACCGAAGCTGCCGCCGCCGCGCCGTACGCATCAGACCGCAACGCTCGACGGCCATTGGGACCGGCGGCTGCGCAAGGGGCTCGTCCGCCCCGACATGAGCATCGACCTGCACGGGCACACGCTCGCGTCGGCGCAGGCGCTGCTTGACGACGCGATCGGTCGCGCGCTGCTGCGCGGCGCGCGCGTGCTGCTCGTCGTCGCGGGCCGCCTCCGCCCCGGCGCCGACCGCCTGCCGACGATGCACGGCGATCCGCGTCCGCGCGGCGCAATCCGCGCCTCGCTGCCCGACTGGCTCGCCTATTCACCCCATGCCGACGCGATCGTCGCGCTGCGCCCCGCGCACATCAGCCACGGCGGCGCGGGGGCGGTCTATGTGATCCTGCGGCGCGCCAGGGAAGATTAGGCGCGAGGACTAAAGAAAAGCGCGCATCAATATGCCGCGATAGATGGCGGTCAGCGTGTGGAGGTCATCGACGGCGACCGCCTCGTCGAGCTTGTGCATCGTCGCATTGGTCAGCCCGAATTCGACCACCGGGCACAGCGCGTGCAGGAAGCGCGCGTCCGATGTGCCGCCTGTCGTTGAAAATTCGGGTTGTATATCGGTTTCGGCATGGATCGCCTCGGCGACCAGCGCCGACAGGTCGCCCGGCGGGGTCAGGAAAGCCTCGCCCGAAATCTTGCCGAGGACCTTCGCATTCGGTTCGACCGCATGCGCGATGCGTTCGATCATCGCGACCAGATCGGCGCCCCGGTGCTGGTCGTTGAAGCGGATCGACAGCCGCGCCCGCGCCGATGCCGGAATGACGTTGGTCGCGCCGTTGCCGACCTCGATATCGGTGAATTCGATGTTCGACGGCTGGAACCAGTCGTTACCCTCGTCGAGCACGACCGCATCGATCGCCGCGGCGATCCTGACCAGCTTGGGGATCGGATTGTCGGCGAGGTGCGGATAGGCGACATGCCCCTGCGTCCCCGGAACGTCGATCCAGATGTTGACCGACCCGCGCCGCCCGATCTTCACCATGTCGCCAAGCCGGTTGACCGACGTCGGTTCGCCGACGACGATCATGTCGGGGCGCACCCCGCGCCCCTCCATATGCTCCATCAGCGCCCGGGTGCCGAAGATCGCCGGGCCTTCCTCGTCGCCGGTGATGATCACGCTGATCGTGCCTGCCTCGACCGGCGTCGCGGCGGCGGCGGCCACGAAGGCGGCGATCGACCCCTTCATGTCGACCGCGCCGCGGCCGTAGAGCAGGTCGCCGCGCACCTCGGGGGCAAAGGCATCGCCGGTCCAGCCGACGCCCGGCGGCACGACGTCGAGATGCCCGGCAAAGCCGAAATGCTTCGGCCCCTTGCCTGCGCGCACGGCGAGCAGGTTTTCGACCGGCCCGTCGGGTTCGATCCCGTCGATGAAGCGCTCGACGGTGAAGCCGAGCGGGATCAGCGCCGCCACGATCACGTCGAACACCGCGCCGGTGGCGGGAGTGACGCTGGGCGCGGCGATCAGGGCTTTCGCCAGTTGGACGGGGTCGATGCCTTTGGTCATGCTACGGGTCATGCCGCTCCCTTACGCCCTGCACCCGGCGTAAGTCGAGGCTTTGCATCGTCGCGCGATTGTGCGAAACAAAGAAGGAACAAAATCGCGAGGACTGCCATGCCCAAGCTCGATCTCGATGCGATCCCGCAGACCAATGCGACCGGCTATCCGGCGCCCTACAGCGACCGGGTCCAGGGCCGCTGGTACCGCCGCCTCGCTCCCGTCACGGGGCTCGACGATTTCGCGGCCAGTCATGTGGTACTCAAACCCGGTGCCTGGTCGTCGCAGCGCCACTGGCATAACGGCGAGGACGAAATGCTCGTGATGATCGCGGGGGAGGCGGTGCTGGTCGAGGACGAGGGCCGCTGGCGGATGCGCCCCGGCGATATCGCGGTGTGGCCGAAAGGCAGCACCAACGGACATCACCTGATCAACGAATCGGACGCCGACTGCATTTTCGTCGCGCTGGGCGGCGGCAAGAAACATGACACCGGCGGCGGCTATTCGGACATCGACATGCTGTTCACGTCCGACGGCTATTTCCACAAGGACGGCACGCCCTACCCGACGTCACGGCTTCCCTGATCGGCGGGCTCGATCCGGAAGCTCAGCAAGGTGAAGCGCGCGGGGGCGGTGGCATAGACGCCGTGGCCGCGCGCTGCCGAGGAACCGAAGACGAGGCCGATCCGGTCGATATCGGCCAGCGCGGCCTCGATTGCCCCCGGGTCCGATTTCGCCGACCGGCTGTTGACCGAAATCCAGTTCGGATCGTTCAGCCGCACGATCATTTCATGCTCGCCCGGCGCGATCTGGCGGACCGTCGCGGCGGGGGCGTACCAGCGGAACCGTTCGTACCGGCCCCTGGCGGTCCAGTTGTCGCCGCGCCGCTGGAAATAGAGCGAGACGGTTGCGGGAAGGTCGGGCCTTTCCTGCGGGACGAAGCGCGTGCCGGCGCGTGCATCGACGCGATAGCGGACGATGATTCGCGATCCGGGCGCGATCGGCGCGGGGCGGTAGGTGACATAATGGACATGGCCCGCCGCGGGGCTGTCGCCGACGGGAAAGTCGAATCGCCAGCCGGTACGCGTCGGCTGCGGGCGAAGCGGCATGGCCTGCGAATAGTTGCGGCCGCGGATGATCGGCCCGATCTCCCATTCGGCCGCACCCGGAGCGGCGGCGGAACTCGCGGCGGGGAGGAGCAGGGCCGCGGCGGCCAGCGACAGGATCGTCGGTTTGTGCATGTGCCGCCGATAGCAGGCGCGAATGATCCTGCGCTGAACGGCGCGTTCAGTCGCCCACCGGTCCTTCGAACTGTTCGATCACCCAATCCTCGGCCTGCGCGCCGCCGATCCATTCCTGCATGTGCGGATGGCTGATCACCGCCTGGCAATAGGGCAGGGCAAAGCGCGGCAGCGGGATCGAGTAAGTGACGAAGCGGGTGACCACCGGCGCGAACATGATGTCGGCCGCCGACCAGTCGCCGAACAGGAAATCGCCTTCGCCGCCGAAGCGCGCGCGCGCTTCGGCCCAGATCTGCAGGATGCGGATGACGTCGGCCTGCACCTCGGGCAGCAGTTCGGCCGCCGGATAGATGCGGCGGATGTTCATGCTGTGGTTGCGGCGCAGCGCGGCGAAGGACGAATGCATTTCGGCCGCCATCGACCGCGCCATCGCGCGCGCCGCCATCTCTTCGGGCCAGTATCCGCGCGTGCCGCCGGTCTTTTCGTTGAGATAATCGATGATCGCGAGGCTGTCCCAGACGACGATATCCTCGCCGCCCCACAGGATCGGGACCTTGCCGCCCGACGGCGCGAACTCGTCGCCCTCGCGGCGGTTCGACCATTCCTCGTCATAGAGCGGGACGGTGACTTCCTCGAACGGCAACCCGCTGTGCTTCGCGGCGAGCCAGCCGCGCAGGCTCCAGCTCGAATAGGCCTTGTTGCCGAGGAAGAGTTTCATAGGGGCTCCAAGTCCCCCTCCCGCTTGCGGGAGGGGCTAGGGGAGGGCCTGTTCCGGCCCGAGTTTCCCTGACATGCCCTCCCCCGACCCCTCCCGCAAGCGGGAGGGGAGAAGGAGCGGCGAGAAATTATGACTCGACCGCTTCCAGCACCGCGGTGCGCAGCTCGGCGATCCCCATGCCTTTTTCGCTGCTCGTCGCGATCACCTGCGGATGCGCCGCCGGATGCTTGCGGGCCTCCGCCTCGGTCGCGGCCTGCACCGCGGCAAGGTCGGTCGCCTTCACCTTGTCGGTCTTGGTGAGCACGAGCCGGTAACTGACCGCCGCGACGTCGAGCATCTCGAATATCTCGCGGTCGACGTCCTTGATGCCGTGGCGGCTGTCGATCAGCACAAGGGTGCGTTTCAGCACCGCGCGACCGCGCAGATAGTCGTTGACGAGGAAGCGCCACTTTTTGACGACATCCTTCGGCGCCTTGGCAAAGCCGTAGCCCGGCATGTCGACGAGGCGGAACACCAAAGGCGATCCGACGTCGAAATAGTTGAGCTCCTGCGTCCGCCCCGGCGTCACCGAGGTGCGCGCGAGCCCGTTCCGGTTCGTCAGCGCGTTGAGCAGCGACGATTTGCCGACGTTCGAGCGGCCGGCAAAGGCGATCTCGGGCACCCCGGGCGCGGGCAGGTGCTCCAGCGCCGGCGCCGATTTCAGGAACGCAATCGGCCCCGAAAACAGCTTGCGTGCGCGCTCGGCCAGCTCGGGATCGTCACCGGGTTCGATATCGCTCACTTCGCTATCGCTGTCTTCAGCTCGGGGAACTTGCGGTACATCCACTGCTGCTGCGCGATCGACAGGCAGTTGTTGGTGATCCAGTAGAGCAAGAGGCCCGCCGCGAACGGCGCCATGATGAACATGAACATCCACGGCATGATCTTGAATACCTGTTGCTGCACCGGATCGGTCGACTGCGGGTTCAGGCGGAACTGCAACCACATGGTGATACCGAGGATCAGCGCGAGAATGCCGATGCTGAGCAGCGACGGCGGCGTGAACGGCAACAGGCCGAACAGGTTCAGGATATGCAGCGGATCGGGCGCCGACAGATCCTTGATCCACAGGATGAACGGCTGGTGGCGCATTTCGATCGTCAGCATCAGCACCTTGTACAGCGCATAGAAGATCGGAATCTGCAGCACGATCGGCAGACAGCCGGCGAGCGGGTTGATCTTCTCGTCCTTGTAGAGCTTCATCAGCTCCTGCTGCATCTTCGGCTTGTCGTCCTTGTACCGCTCCTGCAGCGCCTTCATCTTCGGCTGGACGAGGCGCATCTGCGCCATCGAGCCGAACTGGCGCTGCGCGATCGGGAACATCAGGGTACGGATGATCAGCGTCAGGATCATGATCGCGACACCGAAGTTGCCGACCTGGCGGAACAGCCAGTCGAGCAGCTTGAAGATCGGCACCTCGAAAAATTCGAACCAGCCCCAGTCGATCGCGTTCGACAGGCGGGTGATGCCCTGGTCGTCCTGATATTTCGACAGGATGCTGACTTCCTTCGCGCCGGCGAAAATGCGGCTGGTCGTCGTGACCTGCGTGCCCGGGGCGACCTGACGGAAATCGCGCGCGAACAAGGTCTGGTAATTATTCGCCGCCGGAGAACTGATCGCGGCGGTGACACGCTCGCCCTTCGCCGGGACGATCGCGGCGAGCCAATATTTATCGGTGAAGCCCAGCCAGCCCGCCGAATTATAGCGGACCGCGCGATTCGGTGCTTCTTCGACATCGTCATAATCGACGTCGAACACGGACTTGCCGCCAAGGTAGCCGGTCGGGCCGATGTGGATCGTCCAGCTGTCCTTTTCATGCGGGTCGGTCGGCTTGCCGAGGCGGTCGATCAGCGCGAAGCTGCTGGCGCTGATCGGCGCGGTTCCCGTGTTGGCGATCGTCTGCTTCGCGGTGATCAGGTAATTGGCGTCGATGCTATATTCGATGCGGAAGGTCTGGCCGGCGCCATTGGCCCAGCTCAGCGTCACCGGCGTCGTCGGGGTCAGCTTGCTGCCCGTCGCAGTCCAGACGGTGTTCGGGCCGGGAACCTGCACGCCCTGCGCCGACCAGCCGATGCTGGCGAAATAGGCGGCCGCGGTGCCGCCGGGTGCGAACAGGCGGACCGGCGGCGAATCCTTCTGGATCGTCTGGCGATATTTGGTGAGCGTGATGTCGTCGATGCGCGCGCCGACGAGGTTGATCGAGCCCGACAGCGCCGGGGTCTCGATCGGGATACGCTGTCCTTCGCGGAGCACCGTTTCGATCGGGCGGATCGCGGCGGGCGCCGACGCAGCGGCAGGGGCGCCCGGGGTCGGCAGCGCCGACGGCTGGCCCTGCGCCGCCGGGGTAGTGGCGGGCGCGCCGCCGGTGCCCGCGACGGTCTTCGTCACGTCGGGCTTGGCGGGCGTCGGGAAGAATTTCTCGGCGACGAAGTTCCAGCCCAGGAGGATGGCTACCGACAACAGGATTGCCGCGATCAGGTTACGTTTGTCGTCCACGCTCGTTGGTCTCTCTTCGTCTCGATGTCGGGATAGATTATATTACGGCACCGGGTCGTAACCGTGCCCGCCCCATGGATGGCAGCGCAATAGCCGCTTTGTCGCCATCCAGCCACCCTTGATCGCACCATGGCGTTTCAGCGCGACGATCGCATATTCGCTGCACGATGGCGCATAACGGCACGTTGGCGGCAGGATGCGCGACGGGCCAAGCTGCCAGCCGCGCGCGATCAGGATGAGCAGCTTCGCGATCATAGCGCCTTTGTCGCCAGCTTGTTCGCGGCGCGCGCCAGCGCCGAATCGAGCTGCTCGCCCAGCTCGGCAAACAGGATGTCGTTGCCGCCCGGCCGGCCGATCAGCACATGATCGGCGCCGGCGATGCCCGATTCGGGCAGCGCGGCACGGCAGAGCGCGCGCAGCCGGCGCTTCATCCGGTTGCGGGTGACGGCGTTGCCGACCTTCTTGCTGACGGTGTAGCCGATGCCCCGCACGTCATCGCCGTCGCCGCGCGGGCGGACGAGCAGGACAAAGCCGGGCATAGGAAAGCGAAGGCCGCGGTTCGCGGCCAGAAATTCGCTACGTTTTGAAAGCGTTCGCACCAGCGGAACTGGCGCAGAAGCGTCAGCGATCAGGCCGACAGCTTCTTGCGGCCCTGCGCGCGGCGGTTGGCGAGAACCTTGCGGCCGCCGACAGTCGCCTTGCGGGCGCGGAAACCGTGACGGCGCTTGCGCACGAGGCGGCTCGGTTGATAGGTGCGCTTCATCGCGGTATCCCCAAATTCTCTTTAAAGGCTCTAACAGAAAAGGGCCGCCAAACGTGGGCGGCCACCGATGGAGGCGCGGATAAGCGAGAGTCGGCGCAAAGTCAATCGTCATCCATGACGCTTTCGAGGCGCGCGCGGGCACGCCGCCGCGCCGCGCTGACCCGGCGCATCACCCGGTCGGCCCAGTCGCCGTAGCGCGGATGGCGCCATTTGAAGCGGACATAGACGCGCTTCGCCCAAGCGCTGTTCTGCAGGCACAGCATCAGCCCGACCGGAAAGACGATCAGGAAACCGGGGCCCGGCAACGGCCCGATGATCACCGCGACGATCATCAGCAGGACGCCGAGGCAGAAGAGCCCCGAACGCACCTGCGCATTCGACCGCATCCGCTGATAGAGGCTTCGTTTCGCCATAGCGGACGATGTGGGGAGCGAACGGCGTGTTACAAGGCTAAAGCAGTCGGCGCACAACGCCGGTCACTCTTAAGGGCGAGAGTCGTTCTGCTTCGATGACAGCCTTCAGGCAATCGCTGTGAACCGTCAACGCCGGTTCACGCCGATCCGTCAACGCCGCGCACGACCCCGACCCTAGCAGTTTCCTTTAACGCCATCCACGCAGTCGCCGGCCGATTCGACGTCCTTACCAGCACCTTCAACGGTGTTGCAGGCCGACAGAAGCAGCATCGAGCTGCCAATTGCGAAAATTGTCAGAAGCTTCTTCATCATCTCTCTCCGACGATGAGGATCGAGCGATCCTCCATCTCGGCGGAACGGCTGTTCGCAACGATTGTTCCGTTGCACCGGCGTCACGCTAGGCGAAGCGTTCGAAATGACCGCTGGGGAGATGATGGGGCGTGGCGACGCTATTCAGTCGAGCGTCACGAAGCGCGCCATATCGTCGCGCGTCAGGTAACGGACGTCGTCGAACGGGGTGCTGTTGGTCAGCGCATAGAATTGGCGGGCTTTCTCGGGGGCCATGCCCATTTCGCGGTAAAGCCCCAGATACTCGGCATGGACGGGGTCGTTCGCCGGATAATCCTTTGCCTCGCGGCCATATTCGTCGGCCCAGCTATGGACGCCGAATTCGGCGTCGGGGGCGGCGCTGCGTTTCGCGCCGGCAAGCCACAGCTCAACCGCGCCCGACCGCACCGATCCGCCCGCGGGGACGACGGTTTCGAGCCCGGCGCGGCGGATCGCACGCGCGAGGATCAGATTGGCTTCCTCGTCGAGGCTGCCGGGGCAATCGACCATCTCGATCCGCCGGATCGTCGGGAAGGCGGCGAGCATCGCCGCGAACTGGCGCGGCGTCGCGCCGTCGACATCGCCCGCCATGCGAACGGTCGAACCGTCGATCACCGCAAAGGGGCCGAAATGCGCCTTGGCGTGGCCGAGCGTCGCGAGCGCGGCGCTGGGGGCGTAGCGGCGGGTCGCGCCCCCAAAGGCTTCGACGCCGGCGTCGCTCGCCAGCGCCTCGTCGTCGAGCAGCGCTTCGTCCTCGTCGATGACGTTGCCGTCATCGGCGTCATCATAGGTCCACGTCACCGTGGTCGTCGTGACGGTGAATGCCTGCTGCGCATGCACCGGCGCGAACGCGATCACCGCCGCGAACAGCGCGGCGATCAGCGTACGGACAATGGCGCTCGGCGAAACCATGCTGCCGCCTTCGCGCGCGCGGCGCTACCAAATGGCAAAGCGGCAATGTCAGCGGCGCGTTAACCGCATTATGGGACGGTGAGCTTCAATCGCGGTCGGGCGCGCCGAGCGGGAAATAGGCGCGGTACGGCCGCGCCTCCTCGACGCAGCGCGCGATCGACGGATGCGCGAGCAGGCGCACGCGATAGGCGCGCAGATTCTCAAAGGCTTCGGGGATCGGGTGCACCCAGTCGGCGTAAAAGAGCGACGGCCCCGCGGCACAATCGGCAAGGCTGAAGCCATAGGGCGTCGCCCAGCCGCCGCCCGCCAGTTCCTTGTCGAGCCAGCCATAGACGGTCTCGAGCGCCGCCTTCGACTGGTCGACGATCATCGGCACATGATTGTCGGGGCCGCGGATCGCATCGGCGACCACCGCCTGCATCCGGCCCATCACATGATTGTCGAAGACGCGGTCGAACAGCCGCACCTTGAGCGCCGCGTCGAACTCTGCCGGGATCAGCCGCGGTTCGGGGACCAGATGGTCGAGATATTCGATGATGATCGACGATTCGAAATATGGCGTCCCGTCATGGACGATCAGCGGGAACTGGCCGACTGGCCAATGCGCCCGCAGCTCGGGCATATGGTCGGGAAAGGCGGGGTCGACCGAGCGATAGTCGAAATCGATCCCCTTCTCGTACAGCGCGATCAGCGCCTTCCAGGTGTAGGAGGAAAAGGGGTGGCCATAGAAGCTCAGCATCAGCGGGCGTCCTTGCGGGTCAGCCAGGCGCACGGCCAGCCGACGAAGAAGATATGAGGGAAGAGCGCGACCGCGCCCTTGACCATGTCGACGGGCGGGAAGGGCGAGCCGAAGCGCAGCGGCAGCACGATCCCGTTCATGATATAATAGAGGAGCAGACCATAAAGGGTGCCGGTCAGCCACCACGGCCAGGCGGTGAGGGCGCTCCAGCGCCGCGCGACGAAGAACCACACCGCGACCATCGCGCCCATGATCGCATAATGTGTCGCGAGCCCTGCAATGTCGCCGCCGATGCCCCAGCCCCGCGCGCCGTCGCCGAACGGGCCGCTGGCGACGGCGTGTAGCATCGAGGAGACGGTGCCGCCCTGCACCACGCTCGACACCGCCGCATAGACGATGTCGAGCGTGCCGCAGAGCAGCCAGGCGAAGAGCGCCGGGCTACGCCGCGCCAACGGCTTCGCCCCGGATCGCGGCCTCGATCGCCGCGATGTCGATTTTCTTCATCGACATCATCGCCTCGAACGCCCGCTTGGCGGCATCCTTGTCGGGATTGGTCATCACGTCGGTCAGGACGCGCGGGGTGATCTGCCAGTTGACCCCCCATTTGTCCTTGCACCAGCCGCACATGCTTTCGGCGCCGCCATTATCGACGATGGCGTTCCACAGCCGGTCGGTTTCTTCCTGCGTGTCGGTGTGAACCTGGAAGGAAAAGGCCTCGTTATGCTGGAAGGCCGGGCCGCCGTTGAGGCCGATGCACGGGAAACCGAGCACGGTGAAATCAACGGTCAGCACGTCGCCCTCCTTGCCGCTCGGGTTGTCGCCGGGCGCGCGGTGGGCGGCGCCGACCTTGCTGTCGGGAAAGGTCGCGGCATAGAAGGTCGCCGCTTCCTCGGCGTCCTTGTCGTACCACAGGCACAGCGTTGCTTTATCGGACATCATTTCTCTCCTTTTATCGGCATGCCGATCGACCATGTGTGGCCGAACGGATCCTTGATCTGACCATAGCGGTCGCCCCAGAACATATTGTCGAGCGGCATGATCACCGCCGCGCCGGCGGCGACCGCGCGGTCGAACCACGCATCGGCGTCGTCGACCTGCAGGTGCAGCGTCACGCCGTTGGGGGGCGAGCTTTCGTTATCGACATATTCCGGGAATTCGTCGTGGAGCATCAGCGATGCGCCGTTGACGGTCAGATGCGCATGCATCAGCCGTACCCCGTCGTCGGCGGGCATGCGCATATTCTCGGTCGCGCCGAACGCCTTGATATAAAAGTCGATCGCTTGCGTCCCGCGTTTGTCGGCGATCGCCAGATGCGGGGTCAGGCCGGTCGTCGGTCCCTGATTGTCCATTGTCTCTCTCCTTTCTTCCGCTGTCACGGATAGCTCAGGCTGGGGTACCAGTCGGTGCCGCGACCCTCGGGGGTCAGGTCGAGCAGGTTCCACAGCGTATTGGGGTCGGGCGCGCCGTGCGGGTCCTGCCCCGGGTCGGCGATTTCGGGGCCGCCCTCGACGCTCCAGAAATGGCGGATCGTCCTGTCACGCCGGGTGAAGACGCTGTACCCCGCCATGTCGTCGTCGCGGGTCTCGCCGATATAATCCTGCCAGAAATCGCCGCTCGGATCCGAATAGAGCTTCAGATGATCCCAGCCCTGTTCGCGCGCGAAGGCGGCGAGGCGCGGATAGGGCGAGCGCGCGACGACCGCGAAACCCATCCGTCGTTCGAGATGCGGCACCTCGGGGTCCCAGTTCGCGACCGTCGCGGTGCACATCGGGCACGCCTGCTTGCGTTCGGGGCCGTACATCATGCCATAGACGAACAGCGTGTCGTGGCCGCCGAACAATTCGGCAAGGCCGACCTCACCCTCGGCGCCGACGAAGCGATAGTCGTGCGTCACCGCGCCACCGGGGGGCAGCGCGCGCCGCTGCGCCGCGACGCGCGCGAGGTGGCGGCGCAGCTCGATCTCCTCGACCAGCAGCGCATCGCGCGCGGCGCGATATTCGGCGCTCTCGTTCGGCAGCGGCCGGCGCGTGCTACGCCGTACCAGCTCTTCGGCGGGGACGAGTTTCGGGTTGTCGGTCATCTCGGCTTTCCTTTCTGCCCCCCGGAAGTTTTCGCCCTATTTGCGCGGGCCGACGAGGCCGAAGGAGGCGCCCTGCGGATCGATGCCGTTCATCGCATATTCGCCGCCGGGGATTTCCATCGGGTCGTTGGTGACGGTGCCGCCGTTCGCGGTCACCGCGGCATGCGCGCGGTCGATATCGTCGACGCCGATGTAGAAGCTCCAGATCGGGGCGGGATACCCTTCCAGCAAGGGCATCACCGCGCCCAGCCCGACATCGCCGCGCTGGATGAAGCGATAGGCGCCATGGTCGCCCATCGGCATCTCGCCCTGCTGCCCCCAGCCGAAATGCTTTTTGTAAAAGGCGATGGCGGCGTCGGGATCGCTCGTCGCCAGCTCGTTCCAGCGCATATGCTGCGCTTCCGTCACCGAGAAGACGTCGCTTTCCATCCCCTCCATGCCCGGCGGCGGGACGGGGTCCATGATATAGAAGGGCGCGCCCTGCGGGTCGGTGACCATCGCGATGCGCCCGACCGGAATGTCCATCGCGCCCATCTGGACGCTGCCGCCGTCGGCCTCGATCGCCGCGACCGCCGCATCGACATCATCGACATGCAGATAGCCGAGCCAGATCGGCCGTGCGCCGCCCGCGAGCATGTCGGCATTGAGCGCGAGCACCCCGCCGGCATTGCCGCCGTCGCTGCGCCCGATCATGCGATAATCGACCCCGCCCGCGGTTGCCTCGCCCTGCGCCGCGATGGTCCAGCCGACCACCGCGCCATAAAAGGACGCGGCACCGGCGGGATCGCTCGTCATCAGTTCGTACCAGATGAAATTCGCTGCCCCATTTTCCTTGTTCCGGCTCATTTCTTGCCTCCTTCGACGGTCGGAAAATAATCCCCGCGACCTTCGGGTGTCATGTCGAGCAGCCCCCACAAAGCGTCGACGAGGTCGCCCGCGCGGTGGTGCTGGCCGGGATCCTCGGGCGCGAACGCCATCTCGCTGCCCCAGTGATGCCGGATCGTGTCGCCGTCCTTGCGGAAGCTGTTGAAGATCGTCTCGTCCCATTCCTCGCCGGGCCCGAGCTTGCGGTCGGCGCGCATCGACGGCGGGAATTTGCGCGTGTCGCCGAAATAATCGGCCGAATAGCGCGTGGTGACGTCGGACAGGAAGGTCAGATGTTTCCAGCCGCGCACCCGCGCCCATTCGACCAGTCGCGCGATCGGCGACTTGGCGACGACATAGAGCGGGGTGCGGTCGTCGACATAGCGCGCGCCGCCGTCGATCGAATCGAGCATATGCGTGCAGCCCGAACAGGGGACGTCGCGCTCGGGCCCGAACATGAAGCTTTGCAGGATGATGCTTTGTTTGTCGCCGAACAGCTCGGACAGCCGCACCGTTTCGGGGCGCTGGAACTTGCCGATCCGTTCGAAGACATAATCCTCGGGGATCTCGCCGCCGGGCGGCAGCGCGCGGCGCTGCGCCGCGACCGCTTCGATCTGGCGGCGGAGCGCGATCTCGGCATCGAGCAGCGCATTGCGCGCCGCGCGATAATCCGCGCTCTCGTTGGGATAGGTCACATGATCCATCGTCTCTCTCCTTCGGCCCCCGCTACCCGCTCCAGCCTGCGGTCCTTTCGATCGGCGGGGCGCGGAACCCCATTGCGATCCACGCGGTCAGCAGCCGCCACATGAATTTGCCCGACGGGGTCCGGTAATTGGGGATATCGTCCGGCAGGCGGGCGCCTGAAGGCCGGTCGCCGACGATCGTCCGCATCTCGGCCGCCGGGCGTTCGGCTTCGGGCAGCCGCGCCGAATAGACGCTCAGCCAATGCCCCTTGGTGAATTCGAGCGCGACCGGCGCGTTGCAGCATCGCGCCACGAAACGCCGCGTCGGCGAATCGGGGGTCAGTCGATGCTCCTGCAACTGCTGTGACCCCGATTGCCAGACGAGCCGGTCCTTGCGCATCAGCACATAGGGGGTGCCGCCGTCGGTGCCGACCACCGGAGAGGCACCGGGAAGCGCCGCAAACGCCGCGCCCGCCCGCTGGCAGCTCTGGCAGTAACAGGTCGCCGCGACGATCGGCTTGCCGACGAGTTCGAGCGTCACCGTGCCGCACTGGCATGCGGCGATGCGCTTTCCCTGGTCTTGTTCGCCGGTCATCGGGTCTCTCCTAAGCCCCTCCCCTTCAGGGGAGGGGTTGGGGTGGGGGCTCGCGGCGTGGCGTAAGGCCTCTGGCCCCCACCCGCTGCGACTAGGCAGCAAGCTGCCAAGTCTCGCTGCCCTCCCCGGAAGGGGAGGGCGGAAGCTTATGCCATCACGATCGGCTCGAAGCCGCCATAGATCATGCGCTTGCCGTCAAAGGTCTGGTCGTTCGGATCATGCTGCATCCGTTCGTCCTTCATCATCTTTTCCCAGCCGGCGGTGCGGGTTTCCTTGTCGGGCCATTCGACCCAGCTATAGACAACGGTCTCGCCGTCCTGCTTGTGCGCGGCGCGGTTGAAGTCGGTGACCTTGCCGTCGGACACATCGTCGCCCCACGCCTCGACGACACGCGTCGCGCCATAGTCGCGGAACACCTGCGACGCCTTTTGCGCCATCGCGCGATAGGCTTCCTTGTTGCCGTCGGGGACGGGCACGACATAGCCGTCGGCATAGCCGGTGCTGCCCTCGGCGCGGTCGTCGACGATCGATTCGAAGCCGCCGACGATCATGCGCTTGCCGTCGAACGGCATCTCGCCGCCCATCGCCGCCATGCGCGGGTCGTTCATCATCTTTTCGGTCGCGGCGTCGCGCGTCGCCTTGTCGGGATATTCGAACCAGCTGAACACGACGGTCTCGTCGGGTTTCGCCTGCACCGCGCCCTTGAAGTCGTTGACCTTGCCGTCGGGCACGTCGTCGCCCCAGCATTCGACCATCCGCGCGACGCCGAATTCCTTGAACAGCGGCGCCGCGTCGGCGGCATGCTTGTGATAGGCTTCCTTGTTGGCGGTCGGTACTGCGACCACAAATCCTTCTACATAGGTCATCGTCTCTCTCCTTGGGGGCGGAAATCGGGGGATCAGGCGGCGGGCGGTCCCGCTTCTTCACTGAACGCGGCAAGCTGCGCATCGAGCGCGCGCCGGAAGGCGGGCCGTGCAAGGCATCGGTCGAGATACGCCTGCAATCGCGGCTGCTCGGCGATCAGCCCGGCCTCGACGCCTTCGCGCAGCACCGTCGCCATCGCGATATCGGCGACGGTGAATTCGCCTGTGAGATAATGTTTGTCGCCGATCGCATCGTCGAGGCGGCCGAGCCGGCCCTGGATGAACTCGATCAGGCTCGGCCGGCGCAGCTTCGCCCATTCCTCGTCCTTCGCGAAGATGTCGACATTGCCGAGTTCGAACAGCATCGGTTCGACACTGTTATAGGCGGCGAACAGCCAGGCGAGCGTGTTGGCGCGCCCCTGCGGGTCGCGCGGCAGCAGCCGTTCGTCCTTTTCGGCGAGGTGGAGCAGGATCGCGCCGCTTTCGAACAGGCGGACGCCGCCGTCGTTCAGCACCGGCACCTGTCCCCACGGCTGGAACAGGAAATGGTCGGCGGGGCGGTTGATCGCGCTGATCAGATGTTCGGCATAATCGAGTCCGATTTCCTCGCACGCCCAGCGCGGGCGCAGGTCGCGGACATAGCCGCGGGCGAAATCGGGGACCCAGTCGAAGGCAGTGACTTCGAGTTTGCTGTCGGGGTTCACGGGCATGGCGGTGTCTCCTCGGTTGGGGGATCAGGCAGGCAGCGGTTCGCCGACCGCGCAGTCGGCCAGATGCGCCGTCATGGCGCTCTGAAAGGCCGGGCGGGCTTTGCCGCGCGCGACATAGGCGGTCAGATTGGGGTAGGGTGCGAGCAAATCCGGGTTGGCGTTGCGGAGCACGTCGATCATCACGATGTCGCCGATCGAAAAATGCTCTTCCAGCCAGTCGCGGCCCGCGAGCGCCTGCGACAAGCGGGACAATCGCTGTTCGGCAAAGGGTCTCGCGGCGTCGATGGCACCGGCGAGCCAGTCGGTGCCCTGTCCCTTGACGGTCAGCACGACCAGCGTCTGGATCATCGGTTCGACGCTGTTGAGCGCGGCGATCATCCAGCTGATCGCGCGCCCGCGCCCTTTCGCATCGCGCGGCAACAGGCGTTCGTCGGCGTCGCCGATGTGGATCAGGATCGACCCCGTTTCGAACAGAGTCACGTCGCCGTCCTTATAGACCGGAACCTGTCCGAACGGCTGGTCGTGAAGATAGGCCGGCGCCTTGTCCTCGAAAATGCCGCCGATCAGCCGTGTGCGATAGGGCCGGCCGATTTCGTCGAGCGCCCAGCGGACGCGGATGTCCTTGATGCGGCCATAGGCAAAATCCGGCACCGACCGGTAGGCGGTGATTTCGGGAACGGCGTCGGTCGGGGCGGACATGATCAGTTCCTCTTCCCTTTGATATAGGCGACGATCGACATCGCGTGGCCGTGGCCAAGGTCGAAATCGCCCTTCAGCCAGTCGACGATCGCGGTGGCCTTGACGCCCGGCGCGAGACCGCCGTCGTCGGCGAGGCCTTTTTCGATCGCGATGACCTTCAGTTCGGCGGCCGATTTGCCGGTCTTCGCCTCGACATTGTCGAGATAGGCCTGAAAGCTCATTGTGCGGCTCCCGACCTGAGCGGGATCAGCGCCCGGATGCGCGGGTCGCGCAGCCACAGCCCGCCCCACAGCATCACGCCCAGATAGACGCCGAACAGGATATGGCTGAACAGCGGACTGCCGATGCGGACATGGGTGGCGACGGCACCGCCGAGATAGGCGGTGATCAGGATCGCGCCGAGGATCGCCGTGCGCGGCCAGATATAGAGCAGGGTCGGGATCAGCAGCAGGAGCCCGAGCATCGTCATCGTCGGAACGTCGAGCGGCCATCCCAGGCCCGGCGGGCTGTATTTGATCGCGGTTCCGGGCGACACCAGCTTGAGCCCGGCGTCGAAGAGGAGGAAGGCGATAACGAGGCCGCTGAGTACGCGTCCGGCGATCAGCGCCTTTTTCGAGGGGAGAGCTTCGGTCATCACCTTCCTCCTGTCGGCTATGGTCAGGCTTCGGCTTCGGCGGGGAATTCGCCGCTGGCCGCCGCGGGATCCATCCACATCACTTCCCAGATATGGCCATCGGGATCTTCGTAGCTGCGGCCGTACATGAAGCCGTAATCCTGCGTCGGGGTCGGGTCGCCCTTGCCGCCTGCGGCAACCGCCTTGTCGACCAGCCCGTCGACATCCTCGCGGCTGTCGGCCGAGATGCAGAGCAGCACCTGCGCCGTCGTCCGCGCGTCGGGGATCGCCTTCGACGTGAAGGTCGCCCATTTTTCGTGGGTCAGCAGCATGACGTGGATCGACCCTTCGGCGACCACCATGCACGCGGCGGTCTTGTCGGTGAAGGCGGGGTTGTTGGCCGCGCCGACGGCTTCGTAAAAGGCCTTCGACGCGTCGAGATCGGTGACCGGCAGGTTCACGAAAATCATCTTGGGGGCATTGGACATGGGGGACTTCCTCTCTTCTCTCTTCTTGGGGGGGACGGGTGGTTCAGCCTCTGCCGAACAGCATGAGGATGTAACGCTTCAGGTGGGTGACGCTGTCGCGCGCGATCGCGGGATCGTCGGTGGTCTTTGCCATGATGAAGGCGCCTTGCAGCACCGCCTGGACATGACGCGCGATGCTCATCGCGCTGACGCCCTGCGAAATGCCGTGACGCGCGATCGCCGCCTCGATGTCGGGCGCCAGCGCCTCGCAATAGGCGTTGATGCTCGCCTCGCACGCGGCGCGGATCGCCGGATTGGTGCCATAGGCTTCCTGTACCATCGTGCCGACGAAGCAGGTGAAATCCTCGACAGGGCCGTCGAGCATCGCAAAGCGGAAGTCGATATGGCCGAGCAGGCGGTCGAGCGGGTCGACCAGCCTGGTGTGCGGCGGCAGTTCGAACATCGGGCGGGCGCGCTCGGTCCAGCCTTCGGCGGCGGCGATCGCCAGCGCTTCCTTCGATTCGAAATGGTGGAAGAAGGCGCCCTTGGTGACCCCCGCCGCGGCGCAGATCTCGTCGACCGTCGTTGCGGCATAGCCTTTGCGGCGCACTGTCGCATGCGCGGCGGCGATCAGCTTGTCGCGCGCGCTGCCGCGCGGCGTCCGGCTCGTGCCGGCCAAAGCGCCGCTACGCGCTGTGCCGCCGCCCGCCGGGGGGACGTTGCGGGCGGCGGCGGGGCGCGGGGTACGCCGGGGCGCAGCAGGAGGCCGATTCGTCGTCATGCGAATCAACATACCGACTAGTTGGTATGTTGTCAAATCTGCAATGGCGGTTGCGCTGCACGGCACCTTCGACAACTTCCGAAAAAGACTCGACGTTCCGCCCGCTTGCCGTAAAGAGGCATGGGGAACAAAGCAGGCACATCGCGTGCCGCAAGGACGGGCAGCGGGGGATTTCATGGTCGCGATCGTTTCCACCGTCGCCTATCTCGGGCTCGAAGCGCGCGGGGTCGAGGTGCAGTGCCAGATCACGCCTGGCGTCCCGCGCTTCGTTGTCGTCGGCCTGCCCGACAAGGCGGTCGGCGAAAGCCGCGAGCGGGTGCGCGCCGCGATCGCCGCGATCGGCCTGTCGCTGCCGCCCAAGGTGATCACCGTCAACCTGTCGCCCGCCGACCTGCCCAAGGAAGGCTCGCACTACGACCTGCCGATCGCGCTCGCGCTGCTCGGCGCGATGGGGGTGGTCGATGCCGAAACGCTCGCGTCGTACGTCGTCGTCGGCGAACTCGGGCTCGACGGGCGCGTCGCGGCATCGCCCGGCGTCCTCCTCGCCGCGCTGCACGCGGGCAGCGTCGAGCGCGGGCTGATCTGCCCCGCCGCGCAGGGACCCGAAGCGGCGTGGGCGGGTCATGTCGAGGTGCTCGGCGCGCCCGACCTCCTGTCGCTGCTCGGCCATTTCAAGGGCAGCGCGCTGCTCGCCGCGCCGGTACCGGGCGCGGTCGAAACGCCGGTACGCGGTGCCGACCTCGCGCAAGTGAAGGGACAGGAAACCGCGAAGCGCGCCCTCGAAATCGCCGCCGCCGGGGCGCATAATTTGATGATGTCGGGGCCGCCGGGTTCGGGCAAGTCGCTGATGGCCGCCTGCATGCCGGGCATCCTGCCCGAACTCACCCCCGCCGAAGCGCTCGAAGTCTCGATGATCGCCTCGGTCGCCGGAACCCTCGAAGGGGGACGTCTCGTTCGCGCGCGGCCGTTCCGTAGTCCCCATCATTCGGCGTCGATGCCGGCGCTCGTCGGCGGGGGGCTGCGTGTGCGGCCGGGCGAGGTCAGCCTTGCGCATCTCGGCGTACTCTTCCTCGACGAATTGCCCGAGTTCCAGCGCGGCGTGCTCGATTCGCTCCGGCAGCCGCTCGAAACCGGCGAAGTCAGCGTCGCGCGCGCCAATGCGCATGTGACCTTCCCGGCGCGCGTCCAGCTCGTCGCCGCGATGAACCCGTGCCGCTGCGGCCATCTCGGCGACCCGGCGCTGGCGTGCAGCCGCGCGCCGCGCTGCGCCGCCGATTATCAGGCGAAGCTGTCGGGGCCGCTGCTCGATCGCATCGACCTGCATGTCGAGGTGCAGGCGGTCAGCGCCGCCGACCTTGTCCTGCCGCCGCCCGCCGAGGGGAGCGCCGAGGTCGCCGCGCGCGTCGCGGCGGCGCGCGACATCCAGACGCGGCGCTATGCGGACCACAAGGCGCGCACCAATGCGGAGATCGACGGCGAATTGCTCGAAGCGGTTGCGACGCCCGACGACCCGGGCCGGCAGTTGCTTGCACAGGCGGCCGAGGCGATGCGGCTGTCGGCGCGCGGTTATACGCGGATGCTGCGCGTCGCGCGGACGATCGCCGACCTCGCGGGCGCCGAAACCGTCGGCCGCATCCATATCGCCGAGGCGCTGAGCTACCGGCGGCAGGCACCGCGCAACTGAGGGCCATGGACGATATCGAATTCGAGGCCGAGATCATCGAATGGCGCGGGCCGGCGCCGTTTCTGTTCGCTGCCATTCCCGACGCGCATGTCGGCGCGATCCGCTATGCCGCGCTGTCGGAAAGCTATGGCTGGGGCGTTGTGCCGGTCGTCGCGCGGATCGGGGCGAGCGAATTTGCGACGTCGTTGTTCCCGCGCGACGGCGGCTATTTGCTGCCGGTGAAGGTTGCGGTGCAGAAAGCGGTCGGGGTCGGACTGGGTGACCGGGTGGCGGTGTCGCTGCGGGTTGGGCGTGAGTGAAGAGGCTGCGGCCGGGTAAATGATGGTCGGATTTCGGCCGAGAGTGGACCTCTCATCATCGTCACCCCGGACTTGTTCCGGGGTCCATGATTTCAGCGCCGCCGTGGATCCCGGATCAAGTCCGGGATGACGAAATTGGATGAGCGGTGTCTGCTCTCCACGCCGAAGCTGCCATTCCGGCAGCCGGCCGCTCAGATTCCCAATGCCGACTTGTTCTCGACCACCTCGAGCGGCGGCGGCGCTTTCGCGGCGCCCGCGCCGTGGCGGCGGTGGCTGAGCTTGCCGTCGACCTTGCCGCCGTTCTCGATCGTGATGTTTTCGTAGATCACGTCGCCGGTGATCCGTGCGGTTGCATGGACGATCAGGGTCTTCGCCTCGATCGATCCGTCGAGCAGGCCCGCGATCTTCGCAGTCTCGGCGACCACCGCGCCCTTGATCTCGCTCGCCTCGCCCTGGACGAGGTTGGCGCATTTCAGGTCGCCGTCGATCTTGCCGTCGACGTGCAGGTCGACGCTGGCGGCAACGTTGCCGGTGACGACGACGTCCGATCCGAGGATCGAAAAGGTCGTATGACGGGCGCCGGTCGCCATCTTAGCGGGCACCGGTGCCGGCTGCGAGGGCGCCGACTCGCTGTCTTGCGTCGGCTTTGACTTCGAGAACATCGGCTTTGGCCTCCAGGAAGCGGCGCGGATTGACCGCGGCGCCGTTCAGACGGACTTCGAAATGCAGGTGACTGCCGGTCGAGCGGCCGGTCGAACCCATTTTAGCGATCTGCTGGCCGGCGGCAACCGCGCTGCCGACCTTGGTCGTGAAGCCCGAAAGATGCGCGTAGCGGGTCAGGATGCCCTGGCCATGATCGACTTCGACGACATTGCCGTAACCCGACTTCTGACCGACGAAAACGACCTTGCCGGGCGCGGCGGCGAGGATCGGGCTGCCGATCGGGCCGGGGAAATCGAGCCCCGAGTGCATCGCGCCGGCGCCGGTGAACGGGTCGCTGCGATAGCCGTAGCTCGACGAGAGCATCAGCACATTGGCGGGCTGTCCCGAGGGGATCGCGACGAGCGTGCGTTCGAGCACTTCCATACGGAACAGCGCGCCTTCGAGCGCGGCGAAGCCTTTGCCGAGTTCGCCCGCGCGGCCGAGCCGATTACGATAGGGAATGAAAGGGCCACCGCGGCCGGCTGCGGCACTGCGCACGAGCGACGCGGGGTCGAGGCCGAGCTTGGCGACGGCGCTTTCGGCCTTGGCGGCGCGTGCGCTGACCGCTGCGAGCAGGCGCGCCGAAAAGGCTTCCTGCCGTGCTTCGATCCGCGCCAGCGCCTGCGCTTCGGGCGGCAGGTTGGGGTCGATGGCGCTGGTCTTCAGCGGCTCGGGTTTCGCTTCGGCACCGGCTGCCGCGGCTTCGCCCGGGATCGCGGGCTCGTCGCCGAAATAGCTCTTCTGCCATTCGTCGAGCTGGTTCTGCCGCTCTTCGAGGTCGGCGGCGGTTTCGGCGACGCGGTCGCGATATTTGGCGATGCGCGCCTCGGCCGCAGCCGCCGCGGCCTGCTTCTGCGCAACTTCGGCGCGTTCGCCCGAGCTGAACAACTGATTGACGAGCACCGCCAGCGTGGCACCGGCCCAGGCGAGCAGGACGAGCCCGGCGATCAGCGCGACGCGCTTTTGCCAGACCGCGCTGACGCGCAGGAACCGCACATGCCCATGCGTGCGAACGAAGATTTCATGGTCCTGAAACAGCGCAGAAACGCGCTCGCGCCACTGGCGCAGACCCGTCGATAACGAAGACAAGCGGCGACCCTATCTTGGTGTTCTTGTGGAGCCCTCCGCCCCGACTTGATGGCGCCCTTAACAGCGCAGAAGCAGCCGCGCGAATCTTTGCGCCGCGACTCGCGCCGAGTCGAACATGACTCGCGGTGAACGGTGTCAGATGCCGCGAATACTGCCATTTTGGCAGAAAATCGCTTGCGAATCGCGCGGTAATATTGACGGCTTGCTTACCATTTTTGGTTAGGGGTACGGCGTGAACCAGATGTCCAGCCTTACCCCTTCAGGTGGCGGCAATCCCGCCTCCGTTCTGCCCGCCGTCAGTCCCGTGCGGCCGCGCTCCGCGGTCAGCGCCGGGGTCGGAATCGTCGGCCTGCTCGGGCTGTTTTCCTATTTGATCCTCGCGCGTTACGCGCCCGAGATCGCGGGTTCTCTCGGCATCGACTGGGGCGACCGCGGGCCGATGGACGGCCCCAATTCGGCGATCGCCAGCGTGCTCGCCTGCGGTCTGCCGATGGTGCTGTGGTCGGTTTTCGTCGACAAGGTGCACCGAAATCCGTCGACCGGAATCGACTGGTCGCTGCGCCGGCCGTGGCGCGAGACGGTCGATATCAGTCTGACCAAGCTTGCCGGGCTGTGGGCGACCTGGGCGCTGATCGCGCTCACCTATGCGACGATGCGCTATTATTGGGAGGGCAATTACGCCTTTTCGATGGATCTGCTCGAACGCGTCGCGCCGTGGCTGCTCGGGATTTCGGTCGTCTACATGCTGTGGCTCGACCGCCGGATGGTCGAACCGCGCGACGGCTGCTGGCAATTCGGACACTGGCTGATCGCACCCGGCCAGCCGGTCGACAGCCGGGCGATCTGGCACCATCTGCGCGCGTGGACCGTGAAGGGCTTTTTCACCGCCTTCATGCTGTCGATCGTGCCGGGCAATTTTTCGTCGCTCGTCGCGGTGCCGATGAGCGAGGTGCTGGCGAACCCGTTCACCGTCGGGCTGTGGACGATCAACCTCCTTTACCTCGTCGACGTCCATATCGCGACGGTGGGCTATATCCTGACGATGAAGCCGCTCGATTCGCACATCCGGACGGCGAACCCCTATGGCATGGCGTGGGTCGCGGCGCTGATCTGCTATCCGCCCTTCATCCTGATGAACGGCGGTCCGCTCGATTATCAGGTCGGCGGTTCGGACTGGGGTTACTGGCTGCAGGGCCATGACACGCTGATGGCGATCTGGGGCGTCGTGCTCGTCGCGCTTATCTCGATCTACGCTTGGGCGACGATGGCGTTCGGTATCCGCTTTTCCAACCTGACGCATCGCGGGGTCATCACACATGGGCCGTACAGCTTCACGCGGCACCCCGCCTATATTTCGAAGAATCTGAGCTGGTGGGTCGGGTCGATGCCTTTCCTCGTCACCACCGGCGGCTGGATCGAGGCGGCGCGCAACGTCATCCTGCTGGGGCTGGTCAGCGGCGTCTATTACTGGCGCGCGAAGACCGAGGAGAAGCACCTCCTCGCCGATCCGGCCTATCAGGCCTATTGGAACTGGGCGCAGCAGCATGCCCTTGTCCCGCGCCTGTTCGCGAAGCTCAGTGGCCGGACGCAGCCGCTGATCCGGCTGGAACCCGACCCGCGCGTCGGCCCGGTCGCCTGACCTGACCTGAAAAAAGGGGCGCGCTGCGATGGCAGCGCGCCCCTTTTTTCGTTGCTTCGATCGGGCCGGACTGCTCCGGCCCGATCGTCGAGCTATGTTCGCATCAGAACTTCACGCCCGCCTCGATACCCCAGATGCGGGGTTCGTTGACGTAGCTGGTGATGTTGTTGAAATCGATGCCGCCGGTCGGCGACGCATCGTTGGTGATGTTGCGCACGAAGCCCGCGATGTCGAAGCGGTCGGTGCGGTAACCGACGCGCAGCCCGCCCTCGAGCATCTTGTCGTCCGAGAATTCGACCGACTGATAGAGGAAGAACTGGATCTTCGAGCGGTAATACCAGTCGGTGAAGGCATAGATCGCGCCATTGCCGACCGGGAATTCATAACCCGCGGTCCAGTTCACCGTCCATTTCGGCGACTGCGGCAACTGGTTGCCGTCGATCGAATAGATGCCGGGGCTGCCGGGGCGCTGCGGGTCGAGCACGGTGCACGGCGTCGCCGAGCCGCAACCCGCGACGAAGGCATTGGCATCGTCGATCTTGGCGATGTTCCATGCGCCGCCGACCGAGAAGGTCAGCCCCGTTACCGGGGCCGCCTGCAGTTCGGCCTCGATGCCATGGCCCTTCGCATCGACGTTGAGCAGGCTGGCAACGTTCGACGTGCCGCCGACCGCTGTGAGCTGCAGGTCCTTGGTGTCGAAGTAATAGCCGGTCAGGTTGAAGCGGACGCGGTTGTCGAGGAAGGAGGTCTTGATCCCCGCCTCATACGACATCGTCTCTTCCTGATCGGCGGTCGAGATGACGCGCGAGAAGGTCAGGCGGCCCTGCACCGACGGCGCACGATAGCCGCGCGCGACGCGCGCATAGATGTTGAAGCCGTCGGTCGCTTCCCAGGTCGCGCTGGCGTCCCACGTCAGCAGCTTGCCCTTGACCGTGGCGGCCTGCGGCGGAACCGGCGTGTTCGGGTTGACGACGAAGATCGGGCGCGTTTCGACCGGACGCGACGCGACGAAATCGCGCGTGTCATGGTTGTAACGCGCACCGGCCTGCAGCTTCAGCCCGTTGTCGAAGGCATAGTTGACCGAACCGAAGATGCCATAGGCTTCGCTTTCCTGGCGCTGCACCGCGATTGCGGAGGGGGTCGCGTCGGTCGGGCCGCCGAACTCGAAGCTCGAGATGTCGAGGTCTTCGTTGAAGTAGAAGGCGCCGAACTGATAGCCGAGCCCGCCGCTGTTGTTCGACGCGATGCGGATTTCCTGCGTGAACTGGTCGAGGCTCGGCACATTGTCCTGGCTCTGCGCCTGGAACGGGATCAGGCCCGGACCCGATTCGGGCAGGAACACCGCGCCGAAGCCGCCGTCGATGTCGCCGCGGCTGCGGAAATTGCCGTTCCAGTAAGAGGTGATCGAGTAAGCGGTCACCGGCCCGAAATCATATTCGAGGTTGAGCCCGACATTATAGGTGTTGAGCTTCTGGAAGTTGAGCCCGTCCTGCCACACCTTGTCGCGCTCGAACTTGGTGCCGGCGCCGCCGAGGCCGACGAGCTTGTTGCTGCCCGGAACCTGCGTGTTGGCGCGGAAGATGATCGCCGAACCGTCGTAGACGCGGACCTGACCGGTCAGGCGGCCGGTGAAGGGACCGCTTTCATACTGGAGCTGGAGGCGCGCGGCGATGTCGTCATAGCCGCCAAGGTCCTTGTTCTTCGTCGTCGCGACATTGTCGACCCAGTCGTCGCGGTGCTGGTAGAGGCCCGAGAGGCGGACCGAGAAGCCGCTGTCGTCGGCGGCGCCCGCCGCGACTTCGACCTGCGAGGTGCCGTAACGGCCATAGCTGACGCGGGCGTAGCCGCCGGTCTTGCCGGGCTTGACGGTGTCGAACTTGACGATGCCGGCCGGGGTATTGCGGCCGAACAGCGTGCCCTGCGGCCCGCGCAGCACTTCGACGCGGTCGAGGTCGAAGATCGGGAAGCCCTTGAGGATCGGGTTTTCGAGCACGACGTCGTCATAGACGAGGCTGACCGGCTGCGACGCGTTGAGGTCGAAGTCGGTGTTGCCGAGCCCGCGGATATAGAAGCGCGGGAAGGTGCGGCCGAACGAGCTTTCGATGTTCAGGCTGGGAACGCGGCCCGCGAGCACGCGCACGTCGCTGCCCGACGAGGTGATGGCGTCGAGCGTGCCGCCCGACAGCACGCTGACCGAAACCGGCACGTCCTGCAGGCTTTCCTCGCGGCGCTGCGCGGTGACGATGATGTCGCCAAGGCCGCTGTCGCTTTCGGCGGCGGGGGCGTCCTGCGCGGCGGCGGGGGCCGCCCAGGCCGACGTGGCAAGGACGAGAGCTATAGCGGTAGCGGAAGGAAAGTGGCGCATGGGCAAGCTTCCTGAAACAGAGTTGACGATGGGAGAGACGTTAAAAACGATTTGCCCGTTGGCGCGCGGCGCGGTCCGGGTCAATTGCGGATGCTTTCGCGGCTGACGTTCATGTCAGCAGTGTTGCGAAATTGCTGCACTTTTGCGGCAGAAATCGGGAAACGAAGCCGAATCGGCTTGCGGAAGGCGCTTGCTCGTCGCTTGATTTCCCGCCTCGCCACTCTAGACCGAAGGCAGGTTCCCGAGCGGAGGAAAGCGAAGTGAGCGACGGCGCAGCAGGTGAAATCTATATCGGCCTCGGTGGCGGCGGCGCGAAGGACGGGCCGCGACAGTCGCTGGTCCTGAAGCGCGCGAACCGGCACGGGCTGATCGCCGGCGCGACCGGCACCGGCAAGACAGTGACATTGCAGGGGCTGGCCGAGGGATTTTCGGCGGTCGGCGTTCCGGTATTCGTCGCCGATGTGAAGGGCGACCTTGCCGGCATGGCGATGGCGGGCAGCCCGACGTCGAAGATGCACGAGATTTTCGCCGCGCGGGCGGCCGAGATCGGCGACAGCGACTGGGCGTATCGCGACAATCCGGTGATCTTCTGGGACCTGTTCGGCGAACAGGGTCACCCCATCCGCACGACGATCTCGGAAATGGGGCCGTTGCTGCTCGCGCGGCTGATGGGTCTCAACGAAGTCCAGGAAGGCGTGCTCGCGATCGCTTTCCGCGTTGCCGACGAACAGAATCTGCTCCTGCTCGACATGGGCGACCTGCAGGCGATGCTTGCCTGGTGCGCCGAGAATGCGGACGAGTTGACCACCAGATATGGCAATGTGTCGAAGGCGACCGTCGGTACGATCCAGCGACAATTGCTGACGCTGGAAAGCCAGGGCGGCGATCATTTCTTCGGCGAGCCCGCGCTCGACATCATGGACATGATCCGCACCGACGAGAACGGCCGCGGCTATGTGAATATCCTCGCCGCCGACAAGCTGATGGCGAGCCCCAAGCTTTACGCGACCTTCCTGCTCTGGCTGCTTTCGGAGATGTTCGAGACGCTTCCCGAGGTCGGCGATCCCGACAAGCCGAAGCTGGTCTTCTTCTTCGACGAAGCGCACCTGCTGTTCGACGACGCGCCGCCCGCGCTCGCCGAAAAGATCGAACAGGTCGTGCGCCTGATCCGGTCGAAAGGTGTCGGTGTCTATTTCGTCACCCAGAACCCGATCGACATTCCGGAGGATGTGGCAGGCCAGCTCGGCAATCGCGTCCAGCACGCGCTGCGCGCCTTCACCCCGCGCGACCAGAAGGCGGTCAAGGCGGCCGCCGAAACCTTCCGCCCCAATCCCAAGGTCGACGTCGCGCGCGAGATCACCGAGCTGAAGGTCGGCGAGGCTTTGGTGTCGCTGCTGATGGCCGATGGCGCGCCGTCGCCGGTCGAGCGCACTTTGATCAAGCCGCCCTGCTCGCGGGCGGGGCCGCTGGAGGCCAAGGAACGCGCGATCATCAAGTCGATCTCGCCGGTCGAGGGCAAATACGACACCGTCGTCGACCGCGAAAGCGCCGAGGAACTGCTCGCCGCCAAGGCCGAGCAGGCGCAGGCGGCGGCGGTCGAAGCGAAGGCGCAGGCCGAAGCCGACAAGCAGGCCGCGATCGCTGCAAAAGAAGAAGCGAAGCGCAAGGTTGCCGAGGAGAAGGAGCGGCTGCGGCAGGAAAAGGTGGCAGCGCGCGAGGCGGCGAAGCCGAGTTTTGCCGAGAAGATGGTGCAATCGGCGGCGCGTTCGGCTGCGACCAACCTCGGCCGGCAGGTCGCCGGCAAATTCGGGGGACAGCTGATGCGCGGAATATTGGGCAGCCTGTTCAAATGAGCGCGCGGTGACCGGGGGCGACGCCGCGCTGATGGAGACCGCGCTGATCGCGGTCGCCGATGCCGGTATCGACATCCGTCACACGCTGTTCGAGCGCTTCTTCGCTGCCTACCCCGAACGGCGTGCGAGCTTCATTTCGGTCGATGCCGCGTCGCGGCGGATGACCGACGAGACGCTGCAGATGATCTTCGGGCTGGCAAAGGGCGAGGCATGGGTCTGGCCGCTCGTCGCCGAACTGGTCTTCACGCATCGCAGCTATGGTGCGCTGCCGATCGCCGAATATGACGCCTTTATCGACATGACACTCGCCGAGCTCGGTGCCGCCGCAGGCGCCGCTTGGGATGACGGGACTGCGGCCGCGTGGCAGCGGCATGCTGACGCGCTGAAAGCGATGATCCGCAAGGCGCGGGCCGAATGGGCGGATGCGATGCCGGCGGGCGCGCCGCAGATCGCCTGAAACGGGGCGGTCGGTCCCGATGTTTACCCGCTCGACAAATGCGCCGAATCGCGGCAGCTTTGGTTGCATGACAAAACCTATATTGCCTGGAGAGGTAGCCGCTGCGGTCATCAACCCCGTCGCTTACGGGCAGTGGGAACCGCTTCACGAACAACTGGCGTGGGCCCGCGCCAACGCCCCGCTCGCGGTCGCGGAAAATCCCAACCATGACCCGTTCTGGCTCGTCACCCGCCACGCCGACATCATGGCGATCAGCCGCGATCCGCAGCGTTTCGCCAACGGCATCCGGCCGACGGTGCTCACCGACCGCGACGGCGAGGCGCTGGCGCGCGCCGCGACGCCGAACAATGACGGGCACCTCATCCGCTCGCTGGTGCAGATGGATGCGCCCGACCATATGAAATACCGGCTGCTGACGCAGAGTTGGTTCATGCCCAAGAATCTGAAGATCGTCGAGGAACGCATCCGCGAAATCGCACGCGACACCGTCGATCGCATGCTCGAGGCCGGCGGCGAATGCGACTTTGCGCGCGATGTCGCCGCGCATTACCCGCTGCGCGTCATCATGGACATTCTGGGGGTGCCGCCGGAGGACGAGCCGCGGATGCTGATGCTGACGCAGCAATTATTCGGTCCGACCGACCCCGAACTGAACCGCAGCCGCGAGGCGATCACCAGCGCCGAACAGGCGATCGCGATGCTCCACTATGTCATCGCCGATTTCGAGAATTATTTCGGCGCGCTCACCGCGGACCGCCGCGCCAACCCGCGCGAGGATATCGCGACGGTGATCGCCAATGCGATGGTCGGCGGCGAGCAGATTCCCGACCGCGAGCTTGCCGGCTATTATATGATTATCGCGACCGCCGGGCATGATACGACAAGCGCGTCGACCGCGGGCGCAATGATGGAGCTGGCGAAGAACCCGGCGCTGTTCGAGCGCTTCCGCAGCGCCGAAAGCGACAAGGCGGGGCTGATCGAGGAAGCGATCCGCTGGACGACACCGGTCCAGCATTTCATGCGCAGCGCCAAGGAAGACGTCGAGATCGGCGGCCAGACGATTCGCGCGGGCGACTGGCTGATGCTCAACTATGTCTCGGGCAACCGCGACGAGGATGTCTTTGGCGATCCCTTCGCCTTCGATCCCGACCGCGAAAAGAACCAGCAGATCGCTTTCGGCTTTGGTGCGCATGTTTGCCTCGGCCAGCATCTCGCGCGCATGGAGATGCGGATCCTGATGGAGGAGTTGTTGCCGCGGCTGCAGAGCCTCGAACTGGCGGGCGAGCCGGCGCGCGTCGAGTCGGTGTTCGTCGGCGGTCTGAAGCGCCTGCCGCTCCATTTTCGCGCGGCCTGACCCGGCAACGGAGCGTTTCGACGGCTTTCGGGCTTAGGGGTGCATGCCCGGTGGAACAAAGTCACGGCTCATCGGTAGCTGCGGGAATGAGGCGGGGTGCGTGCCCGCGCGCCCGTCTCCTTATGCAGTCGATGGAGTTTGTGATGAATATCTTGAAAAAAGCCGCGCTGGCAATCGCCGCAACGTCGGTGACGCTTTCGCCCGTGGTCGCTTCGGCTGCTCCCGCGCTCGATGGCGTGCGTGCGACCAGCGCCGCCGACGGCTCGAGCGAACTGGATGGTTCGAGCTGGCTGCCGGCCGTGCTGGCCCTTCTCATTATTGCCGGCGGCATCTGGCTCGCCGTCGATAACGACGACGACGCACCGGTCAGCCCGTAACCGGCCGCGGCATAGGACCAATCCGGAAGGCCCGCCCCCAAAGGCGGGCCTTTTGCCATGCTGCCTGCCTATTTCTTTTGGCGGACTAGTTTTTTTCGGCAGGAAAGAAGCGCGCGATCACGTCGCTGGCGAGCCGCGCGGGGCGCAGCGTCTCGGCGTCGATGCAGCACCAGCTCGATTTGACCTCGGCGAGCACGTCCTCGCCGCGCTTGATGACCGTCTCGTAGAAGGCGCGCGCGCCCTGAACCTTTTCGAGGATGACGGTCGCGATCACCTCGTCGTCGAGGAAGGCGGGGCGGCGATAGGTGATCTCGTGCTTCAGCGCGACCCACAGATGCGCCGCGACCGCATCGGGCGGGGCGATCTTGCGCCAGTGCGACAACACCGCCTCCTGCACCCAGCTAAGATAATGGGCGTTGTTGACGTGCCCCATGAAATCGATCTGGTCGGCGCCGACGGCGATGGCATGGTCGTGGGGGAGCGAGACGGAGGTCATATCGCTGACACTAATGTCAACATATGATGACGGAAAGATGAAATCCGACAATTTTCGTTGAAAATCACCATCAACCGCGTCCGCGGTAGGGTGCGACGCCCTGATCAGGCAGCCACAGTCCGGCAGGAGGGGGCCCGGACTGCCAGAAGACATCGATGGGGATGCCGCCGCGCGGGTACCAGTAACCGCCGATGCGCAGCCATTTGGGGCGCATCTCGTCGACAAGGCGGCGGCCGATGCCGACGGTGCAATCCTCGTGAAAGCCCGCATGATTGCGGAAGCTGCCGAGGAACAGTTTCAGGCTCTTCGATTCGACGATCGTGTCGCCGGGCGCGTAATCGATGACGATGTGTGCGAAATCGGGCTGGCCGGTCACCGGGCAGAGCGAGGTGAATTCGGGCGCGGCGAAGCGGACGAGATACAACTCGTTCGCCCGCGGATTGGGCACATAATCAAGGGTCGCGGTTTCGGGCGAGGCGGGAAGGTCGCTGGATCGGCCCAAATGCTTCGGGGCGAGCGGGGGATGGCTGGAATCACTCATGGCTTTCGTCTAGTGCGCAGCGCGGCCGATGTCATCGTTCACTTGATCGACGGCCGCTTGCAAACGCCACATGGTTCAGCGCCAATTCAGCGGTGCGGACAAGAACGGGACAATCGGGGTCGCAAAGACGGCATGAAGATGAAGCGGATCGGGCACGAACGAACGGCGGCGGGTGCGTCGCTGGCCGCGCTGGCGCTGGTGCTCGCGGGCGCCGGAGTCGTGCCCGTCTCGGCGCAGCAGACCGAAACGCCGACCCCTGCTCCCTCATCCGGTCGTTCGATCGATTTCCGCCTGCCGCCGGCCGACGAGGGGCGTACGCCGGGGGTCCAGGGGCCTGCGGACAATGGCTTGCCCCCCGTCGCCCCCGGCGAACGGCGCGGCGCGCCGACTCCCGCCCCGCAACCGGCGCCGCCGCGCGTGACGCCGACGCAGCCGGCGACCCCGGCGCGTCCGGCTGCGGGCACGGCTACCCCGGCGCCAGCCCCGGTGCGGCGCGATACGCCCGCCGCTTCGACCTCGCGTTCGGCGGCGAGCGACCAGCCCGCCGCTGCGGTCGAACCGCCCGCTTCGGACAATGCCGCTCCGTCACTTGCACCCGTAACGTCGGGGCCGCCGGATAGCGCGGCGTCGGTCGCGGCGCCGTCCGCAGACGATGGGGCATCGGTCGCGGCGCCGAAGAGCGAAGGAAGCGGGACACCACTCTGGGCGTGGCTACTCGCCGGGCTCGCGGCGCTTGGCGCCGGAATCTGGTACTGGCGCCGTCGTCCGCTGCCGGCTGGCGCCGCGCCTGCCGAATATGTTCCGCCCGCCGAGCCCGCCGCGCCTCGGCCCGCGCCCCGTGCGGCCGCACCGGCCCGCGCGCCGACGCCCCCGGCTCCGGCCGCGCGTCCTTCGCCAGCCGCCGAGCGTGCTGCCGCGTCGCTGGTCACGCGGCCTGCCGACGAGCAGCGCGCGATGGTCGCCATGGCGCTCGAAATCCGCGACATTCGCATGACGGTCGATCAGGTCGTCGTGTCGCTAGCGCTCAACCTCGCCAATCAGGGCCCGGTGGCGGCGACGGGGCTGATGGTGCGCATCGCGCTCGGCCAGGGATCGGCGATGCCCGAGGCCGTCCTTGCGCGCTTCTTCGACGGCGCCGGCGGCAGCGTGCTGCGCGACGACATTGCGATCGAACCCGGCGCGGGCGAGCAACTCTCGACCGAGGTGATGTTGCCGCGCGCTGCGATCGAGCCGTTGATGATCGCCGGGCGGCCGATGCTGGTGCCCGTGGTTGCCTTCGACGTCACCTATCATTGGGACGGCCCGGGCGAGGCCTTTGGTCAGAATGCCGGTACCTTCGTCCTCGGCCGCGAGCAGGGCACTGCCGGCGGTGAAAAGCTCGCGCCGTTGCCGCTCGACCGGGCCCAGCACCGCGTCGATCGACCCGGCGCGCGCGCCACCGCGATGCGCCGCGCACAATAGCCCGCAAAAGCGACATCGGCCGTTCGCTGCAGCCGCTTTTTTGTTGCGGCGCACCATCGACTGGGGCAGGACGCCACTGCGCTTGAAAAAGGGCAGGTGGGGGCATAGGCTACGTGTCCCCGGAAAGACAACAGAGCCGCAGCAGGATGGCCGACGAGGGACAGGGTACAGGTTCCCGGACGGCCGCAACAGGAGCATGACATGGACGCCTTGGTCTCAACCGATTGGCTGGAACGCGAACTGGGGGCATCGGACCTGCGGGTCGTCGATGCGACGAAATTCCTCGCCGATGCAGGCCGCGATGCGCGCGCCGAATATGAGGCGGGGCACATCCCGGGCGCGGTGTTCATGGATCTGGCCGAGCTGACCGATGCGTCGAATGCGGTCGAGAATATGGCGCCGCCCGCTGAAAAATTCGCCAGCCGCATGCAGTCGCTCGGCCTCGGCGACGGCAGCCGCATCGTGCTTTATGACGACAGCCCGCTGAAAAGCGCGGCGCGTGCCTGGTGGCTCCTCAAGCTCTTCGGCGCACATGACGTCGCGTTGCTCGACGGCGGCCTCGCCAAATGGAAGGCCGAAGGCCGGGCGCTCGAAATGGGCAAGCAGACGCTGCGCCACCGCCACTTCACCGTCTGGCGTGACGCCAAGGCCGTGCGCAACAAGGAACAACTACTCGCCAATGTGTCGAGCAACGCCGAACAGGTCGTCGACGCGCGTTCGGCGGCGCGGTTTACCGGCGAAGAGCGCGACCCGCGCCCCGGCCTCGCGCCCGGCCACATCCCCGGCTCGCGTAGCCTGCCTTATGGCGAATTGTTCAACGCCGACGGCACCTGGAAGCAGGGCGACGATCTGAAGGCCGCCTTCGACGCCGCCGGCATCGATCTCGACAAGCCGCTCGTCACGACCTGCGGCAGCGGCATGACCGCCACCGTCGTCGCTTTTGGCGCGCACCTGCTCGGCAAGGACGATGTCGCGGTGTACGACGGCAGCTGGACCGAATGGGGCGCCGATCCGGCGACGCCCAAGGCGACCGGCGCCGCCTGAACCGGACCGGCCAGGCGTGCCGCTGCTGGATTTTGGCGAGCGGCACGCTAACACGACTGGATGAGCGACAGCGACAACGACAACCTCCGCCCGGCCACGAAACTCGTGCAGGGCGGAAGGCGGCCCGAATGGACCGGCGACCCGCGTCTTGGCGGCGGGGTCGTCAACCCGCCGGTGTGGCGGGCGTCGACGATCCTTTACGACAATATCGCCGATCTGAAGGCGCGGGGTCACGCGACGCACGACAAGCTTTATTACGGCCGGCGCGGGACGCCGACGGTGTGGGCGCTCGCCGATGCGCTGACGCAGATGGAGCCGGGGGCCGAGGGCACCTTGCTCTATCCCTCGGGGGTCGCCGCCAATTCGGCGGGGCTGCTGGCGCTGCTCGCGCCGGGCGATCATCTGTTGATGGTCGACAGCGCCTATGAGCCGACGCGATCCTTCTGCAATGGCTTGCTCAGGCGTTATGGCGTGACGACGACCTATTATGATCCGCTCGTCGGTGCGGGCATCGCCGAACTGATCACGCCCGAGACGAAGCTGATCTTCCTCGAATCGCCGGGCAGCCTGACCTTCGAGGTACAGGATATTCCCGCGATCGTCGCCGTCGCGCGCGAACGCGGCGTGCTGACGATGCTCGACAACACCTGGGCGACGCCCTTGCTCTTTCCGGCGCTGAAGCAGGGCGTCGACGTGACGATGATGAGCCTGACCAAATATGTCGGCGGCCACAGCGACGCGATGATGGGATCGCTGACCGCGACAAAGGCGGTGTGGCCGAAATTGCGGAGCGCCGCCTACCAGCTCGGCCAGTCGGTCTCGCCCGACGATTGCGCGCTGATGCTGCGCGGGCTGCGTACGCTCGACGTGCGGATGCAGCGGCACGGCGAAAACGGGCTGGCGGTCGCCAACTGGCTCGCGGCGCGGCCCGAGGTGGGGCGCGTGCTCCATCCGGCGCTGGCGGGGGACCCCGGCCACGCGATCTGGGCGCGCGATTTCACCGGCACCAGCGGATTGTTCGGCTTCACGCTCAAGGGTGCCGACACGGCGGCGCGAACGCGCTTCATCGACGCGCTGGCGCATTTCGGCATCGGCTTTAGTTGGGGCGGTTACGAAAGCCTCGTCGTCCCCAGCGACCCGCAGGAGATTCGCACCGCGACCCGCTGGGACGATCCCGATGCGCTCGTCCGCCTGTCGATCGGGCTCGAGGATCCCGCCGACCTGATCGCCGACCTCGCACGCGGCTTTGCGGCAATGCCGGTATGAGTGCGATGGAGCGCTTGCGCGACGGCGCCACGCGCACGGTCGAGGCGATGCAGGCGATCGGCATCGACGTCGGCTCGTACCGCCTTTCGCTTTATGGCCTTTTCTCGACGATCATCGTCGCGGTGCTGCTCTATGTCGCGGTGCGCGTTACTCTGCGCTCGATCAAATGGCTGCTCCGCCGCAACACCCAGATCGACGCGACGCAGCGGCTGCTCGCCGAAAAGCTGATCGCGATCGCGCTGTTCGTTTTCGCGATGCTGTTCGGCATCGACCTGCTCGGCATCGACCTGACCGCGCTCGCGGTCTTCTCGGGTGCTGCCGGCCTTGCGATCGGTTTCGGGCTGCAGAAGACGGTCGGCAATCTGATTGCGGGAATCATCCTGCTGATGGACCGCTCGATCAAGCCGGGCGATATCATCGTCGTCGGCGACGGCAGTTCGATGGGCGGCTCGGCGCTTCCCGGCGGGGTGCCCAATGTCGGACGTGTCGCGAAGATCGGCGTGCGCGCGGTCAATGTGATTACCCGCGACGGCAAGAAGCATCTGATCCCGAACGAACTCTTGATGACGCAGCCGGTCGAGAACTGGAGCTATGCCAGCCCCGAAGTGCGGGTGCGGATGCGCATTCCGGTGCCCTATGACGCCGACCTCCGGCTCGCGCAGCGGCTGATCGTCGAGACGGCGCAGCAGAATCCACGCATCCTGAACGAGCCCGAGCCGGCAGTGTGGATCACCGCTTTCGGCGAACGCGCGGTCGACCACGAACTGCGCTACTGGATTTCGGACCCCGAGGCGGGGCTCGGCAATATCCAGGGCGAGGTGTTTCTGGGGATATGGGACCGCTTCAGGGAAGCGGGGATCCGCATTCCCTATCCGCGCACCGATGTGCGGCTGGTCGAGGCGCCGGACGAAGGCAAGAAGTCCGACGCTTGAATTGCGTCATTGCGAGCGAAGCGAAGCAATCTCCAGCCATCAGCCTCGAGCAAGGTCGATAGCTGGAGATTGCCGCGTCGCCTGCGGCTCCTCGCAATGACGGGCTGGGCTAGAAGCCGATCTTCTTTGCGCGTTCGACGCTTTCGACGATGATGCGCTTGGCTTCGTCGACATCGCCCCAGCCGTTGAGCTTCGCCCATTTGCCGGGTTCGAGGTCCTTGTAGTGGGTAAAGAAATGCTCGATCTGCTGGAGCACGATTTCGGGCATGTCCTTATAGGTCGCGACCTTGTCGTAATAGGGAAAGGTCTTGTTGACGGGGACGCAGAGCAATTTCTCGTCGCCGCCGGCATCATCTTCCATGAGCAGCACGCCGATCGGACGGCATTTGACCACCGCGCCCGCGACGATCGGCGAGCGCGCGACGACGAGGGCGTCGAGCGGATCGCCATCGTCGCCCAGCGTGTGGGGAATGAAGCCGTAATTGGCGGGATAGCGCATCGGCGTGTGCAGGAAACGATCGACGAACAGCGCGCCCGACGCCTTGTCGAATTCATATTTCACCGGTTCGCCGCCGATCGGCACCTCGATCAGCACGTTGAGGCTGTCGGGGGGGCTGTCGCCGGCGGGGATCAGGTCGATGCGCATGGGAGATGCAGTCCTTTGTTCTGTGATTCGGACGCCCCTTAGCCGCTCGCATCGAGCGAAGTCGAGATGCCGTGAAGGCGTGCGTTGCCGATGGGCGTCTCGACTTCGCTCGACACGAACGGATTTCATCGCCCCTACAGCGCCCGGCGCGGCGCGAGCAGCCGGTCGAACCAGTCGGCACCGCTGCCCGCCTTTTCGAGGTGCGGCCAGCGCAGCCCGCCATGATAGTCGAGATCGATGTTGCGATAGCGCCCGCCGCGCTCGACGAGCAGGCGGACGGGGGTCTTCCCGTCGGTCGCGGTGCGCACCGCGGTCTCCAGCCGGTCGCGGCTGTACGACATGCCGTCGACCGCAACAATCTTCGTGCCGTTCACGATATCGGCGCGAAAGGCGGGGCCGTCCCATAATATGCCGTTCGCGATGCCGTCCTTGTCGATGACCATCCCCAGCGAGTAGGTCAGGTCGGCGTTCTTCGCCTGCGCCATCCGGTCGCGGTCATAGACATTGGGCGCATCGCGCCAGACGAGGCGATATCCGGCGCGTTCGATGCCGCCGACTGGTGCGGGCTGGCCTGGCGTCTGTAACCGGTCGCGCAGGAATTTCGCCCAGTCATAGGGATGGACCGCGTTGAGCGCGGCGACGACATCGTCGAAATTATAAGTATCCTGCCCCCAGTCGCCCTCGCGCCCGCCGAAAAAGGCGCGCGCGAAATCGTCGAGGCTTTTGGCGTTGTTCGTCGAAGTGCGGATGAGCATGTCCGCCTCGAGCCAGGTCAGCGACCCTTCGTTGTAATAATCCTCGGTGCGCGACCAGCTCGGCCAGGGCTTGGGCTTGCGCGCCGCGATGATCGGGTCGAGCGTCGTGTCGTCGACCGAGCGCCATTCGCGGCCCGCCTGCGCGCTGTAGAAGCCGGCGTTGGTCGCCCATTCGGCGAGGATCATCTCCTTCGACTGCATCCCCGACCGCCCGGCAAGGACAAGGTCCCAGAAGCTCGTCTGGCCTTCGTAAACCCACAGCAGATTGTCGTGCATCGGGGTGCGGAAGTCGGGGGTCCACATCTTGTCGGGGCGACGGTACTTGCCGTTCCAGCTATGCGTCAGTTCGTGCGGCAGCAGCCCGCGTTCGCTGTCGTTGTCGTTCCATCGGGTGAAATAGTCGGGGTTGCGGCTGTTTTCGCTCGACCGGTGATGTTCGAGGCCGATGCCGCCCAGCTCTTCGCTCAGCGCGAGGAGAAATTCGTAGCGGTCGAAATGGCGTACCCCGAACAGCGCGACGGCCTCCGACACCAGCGCCGCGTGGCGCGCGATATGGTCGGGGCTGGCTTCGAGATATTTCGCTTCGTCGGCGACGACGTTGAGCGTCACCCGGTTGCCGAGATCCCATTTGCGGAAATATTTCCCTGCGAACATCGGGCTGTCGACGAGCACCTCGTAATTGGTCGGGGCATAGCTGTAGCGGTTGCCGGATATCTTGAGGCCGTCGAGCGCGGCAGCGCCGGTCCATCCCTCGGGCAGCGTCACGTCGAGCTGCACCGGAATCTGGCGGGTGAAATAGCCGGCGGGATACAGGCTGACCTGTTCCCATTGCAGGTTCATCATCGCCGGGGTGACGACGACGCGGCCTTCGCTCGTCCGCGTCGGCGACAGGAAATCGAAGGCGACGTCAATACTCTTCACCCCCGCCGGCACCTCGATATCGAAAGCGTAGACGTCGGTCGGCTGGCGCGTCCAGACGAGCGGCTTGCCGCCGGCGCTGGGCTTGAAACCCGCGAGTTCGGCGATCGCGCCGCGCGGCGCGTGCTTGCCGGGCAGCCATTCGGGATAGAGCAGGGTCAGCTTGCCCGCCTTTGCCACCGGGATCGTCTGGCGGACGTGGAAGATGCCGCGCGCGACATCGGTCGCGTCGACCTTCAGCACCATCGTGCCGGGATAGGGCTTGTCGGCGGGCAGCGGGATGGTCAGCGGCTGGACGACCGGCTGCGGCCGGCTGTTGCCCTCCTGCGCCTGGACGGGAGCGACGAAGGCGATCAGGGCGGCTGCGACGAACGGTGCTTTTTTCATGCCGTTTATCTGCGACGAAATGGCGATCAGGTCCAGCCGGCGCTCTGCCAGCGTGCCGTGGAGTTCGACGAAACCGGCGATTGCCCGCTCGCTCAGCTTCCGGCGATCATGTTGATCGAAAAAGCCAGGATGCCGATGTTGAAGATGAAGGCCTCGAGGCAATGCCAGGTCGACACGCGGCGGATCGCGCGGCTGGTGATGTCGATATCGGCGGTCTGAAAGGTCATGCCGAGGATCAGCGCGAAGTGGAGAAAGTCGAAATAGTCGGGCGCCGGGCTGCTCGGCACCGAAAGCCCTCCCGCATGGCCGCCGTGCGCCTGGTCGGGGGTATAATAGAGATGCGCATAATGGATGGCGTAAACGGTGTTGGCGAAAAACCAGGCGAGCGCCAGCGTCACGATCACGAGCGGCTTCGAATATTGCCCGGTGCCCGAGACGAGTTGCGCCAGTGCGCCGAGCACGACGGCGCTCACCGCCACCGAAATGACGAGCAGCGCCACCCGGTTCGCGTCATTCTCGACCGCATGCCGCTTCAGGACTTGCGGATCGCGGGTGCGGAACAGCGGGATCGTCGACAGAAGGAAGAGCGCGGTCACGATGTCGAAACCGATCAGAAAGTCCTGCAGCGCCGATCGATCCTGCATGATGGCCCATGCCGCGACGAGAACCAGCCCCGCCGCATAGGCGACGAAGCGGGGCGGGGCGATGCGATTGCCGATCGTGCGGGCCATGATGGCAGCCTAGCCGCGAGCGAAGCCCGCGCAAGCCCGCTTTGCCTTTCGCCGAAAAGCGATTAGACGCGCGGCCCATGAGCAAGGACAAATCCGCCAGGATCCCGATCCCGCAGCCCGTCCGCGGTACACAGGACATGCTCGGCGATTTCGCCGACCGTTTCGCTTATGTCGTCGAGACGTTCGAGCGGGTGCGCCGCCTTTACGGCTTCAAGCGCGTCGAAGTGCCGGTGATCGAGCCGACCGCAGTGTTCGCCCGCTCGCTGGGTGAGACGACCGACGTCGTGTCGAAGGAGATGTATTCGTTCGAGGATCGCGGCGGCGAAGGGATCACGCTGCGCCCCGAATTTACCGCCGGGATCGCGCGCGCCTATGTCACCAACGGCTGGCAGCAGTTCGCGCCGCTGAAGGTTGCGACGCACGGGCCGCTGTTCCGTTACGAGCGGCCGCAAAAGGGTCGCTATCGCCAGTTCCACCAGCTCGACGCCGAAGCGCTGGGCAGCGACAGCCCGCTTGCGGACGCCGAATTGCTCGTCTTCGCCGACCAGCTTCTGAAGGAACTGGGCATATCCGAAGGCGTCACGCTGACGCTCAATACGCTCGGCGACGCGGCGAGCCGCGACACATGGCGTGCGGCGCTGGTCGAGCATTTCGAGGGTCATCGCGGTGATCTCAGCGAGGACAGCCTCGCCCGGCTCGACAAGAATCCGCTGCGCATCCTCGACAGCAAGGATGCCAAAGACCGCCCGATCGCCGACAGCGCACCTGATATCGACGCCTTCCTGACGAGCGAGGCGCAGGATTTCTTCGGTGCGGTCACTGCCGGCCTCGACGCCGCGGGCGTCGCATGGGAGCGCAACGCGCGGCTGGTGCGTGGGCTCGACTATTATCGCCACACCGCGTTCGAGTTCATCACCGACCGGCTTGGCGCGCAGGGCACCGTGCTCGGCGGCGGGCGCTATGACGGGCTGATCGAAAATCTCGGCGGACCGCCGACCCCGGCGGTCGGCTGGGCGGCCGGGATCGAGCGGCTGGCGATGCTGCTTGCCGACGATATCATCGACAATCGTCTCGACGCCGTGATCGCGGTCGAGGACGACAGCCAACTCGCGCTGGCGATGCGGGCGCTGGCGGCGCTTCGCAGCAGCGGCTTCGCGACCGAGATCGTCGCCAGCGGATCGCCGCGCAAGCGCTTCGACAAGGCGGCCAAGATTCCGGCGCACGCGCTGATCTCGGTCGGCACGCGCGACGGCGCGTCGCATATCAATGTCCGCGGCGACAGCGATCGCGCGAAGCAGGCTGAAGCGGTCGTTCGGGCCCTTTGATGACCAGCGTTTCGGCCAAACAGATCGACGCCATCATCGAACGCCACGCCGCCTTGCAGGCGCGGATGGCGACGGGCGACATGGCGCCCGCCGATTTCGTCGCGGCGTCGAAGGAGTTCGCCGAGCTCGAACCGGTGGCCAGGGCAGCGGCCGAAGTGACGCGGCTGCGCGGCGAACTGGTGGCGCTGAACGAAATGCTCGGCGATCTCGAGATGAAGGCGATGGCGGAGGAGGAAATCGCGGCGGTCGAGGAGGCGCTGCCTGCCGCCGAGCATGATCTGGCGATCAAGCTGCTGCCGAAGGACGTCGCCGATGAACGCGCCGCGATGCTTGAAATCCGCGCCGGGACCGGCGGTGACGAGGCCGCGCTGTTCGCGGGCGATCTGCTCCGCATGTACAGCCGCTATGCCGATGCGCAGGGCTGGAAAGTCGAAATCATCTCGGCGAACGAGGCTGAGGTCGGCGGCTACAAGGAAGTCGTCGCATCGGTGAGCGGGCAGGGCGTGTTCGCCAAGCTGAAGTTCGAAAGCGGCGTCCACCGCGTCCAGCGCGTCCCCGTCACCGAAAGCGGCGGGCGCATCCACACCAGCGCCGCGACGGTCGCGGTGCTGCCCGAGGCCGAGGAGGTCGACGTCGCGATCAACGACAGCGACCTCAAGATCGACATTTACCGCGCGTCGGGGGCGGGGGGGCAGCACGTCAACACGACCGATTCGGCGATCCGCATCACGCATATTCCGACCGGGCTCGTCGTCATCCAGCAGGACCAGCGTAGCCAGCACAAGAATCGCGCCAAGGCGATGCAGGTGCTGCGCGCGCGGCTCTATGACCTCGAGCGCGAGAAGATCCACAGCGCCGAGGCGTCGGCGCGCAAGTCGATGGTCGGCTCGGGCGACCGGTCGGAGCGCATCCGCACCTATAATTTCCCGCAGGGCCGGGTGACCGACCATCGCATCAACCTGACCCTCCACCGCCTGCCCGAGATATTGGAAGGGCAGATGGACGAACTGATCGACGCGCTGATCGCCGAGGATCAGGCGCAGCGGCTGGCGGGGCTGGGTGAGTGAGGTAGGCGCCGCGCTGCGCGATGCGGCGGCGCGACTGGCGGCGGTGTCGGATACCCCGCGCCTCGACGCCGAACTGTTGATGGCGCATGCACTGGGGATCGAACGGCAGGCGCTGCTCCTCGATTCCGCGCGCTTCGCCGTACCAGGCGATTTCGCTGCGCTGATCGATCGCCGGATGGTGCACGAGCCGGTCGCCTATATCGTCGGCTATCGCGACTTCTGGACGATCCGCGTTGCGGTGGGCCCGGGTGTGCTGATCCCGCGCCCCGACAGCGAGACGCTGATCGAGGCGGCGCTGGCGCACGTCGAGGATCGCGGGGCGCCGCTGCAGATCCTTGACCTTGGAACCGGGCCGGGCACGCTGGTGCTGGCCTTGTTGTCCGAATTGCCCGAAGCGGCCGGGCTCGGTGTCGATGTGTCGGCGGATGCGCTGGCGTTCGCGCGCCGGAACGCGGGCGAATTGCAAATGCAGGATCGGGCAATATTCCGCGAAGGCGACTGGACCGACGACGTTGCCGGGCAATTCGACCTGATCCTGTGCAATCCACCCTATATCGCCGATACCGAGCAACTGATGCCCGATGTCGCGGAACATGAGCCCGCCGGAGCGCTTTTCGCCGGGCCCGACGGGCTCGACGATTATCGCCGGATTATTCCCGATCTGCCGCGCCTGTTGGCGCCCGGCAGCATGGCGATCCTTGAAATCGGAGCCTCGCAGCTTATGTCGGTTTCTGCTCTTGCCGAAGCGGCGGGCTTTGCCGTCCGATGCCGCCGCGACCTCGGCGGCCGCGACAGGGCGCTTTTGCTGACCCGTGCCTGAGTGTCGCCGCAATTATTCGCTTGGTTTACGCCGCAAAGCGCGGTAGGGGCGGCTCTAGGACTGATCGGACCCCATTGGCGATGCTTGGCATCGATACTGGCCCGGCAGGACTGCTTCCCACTTACGATGCTGGTCCGGGACGTGGGTCCCGTTCAAGCGGTAAAGGGTAAAGCCGCGCAGGGAGCGCGGGCGCGACGCGCAAATGGCGCGGTCGGCCAAAAGGGGTTGGCATAGCTTATTTGGCTTTTCGACAGGATGTCTCAGTTGAACATGAACAACCGGCAGAGCGGTCGCCGTCGCGGCCGCAACAACAACAGCAACAACAACAATGGTCGCCCGCAGTCGGGCGGACGCGGGGGCGTCGACCAGGCCAACCGCATCGACAGCCGCGCCCGCGGCAACGGCGCCCAGATGATCGAGAAATACCGCAACCTTGCGCGTGACGCGCAGCTTGCCGGCGACCGGGTCCAGACCGAATATTATCTGCAGTTCGCCGACCATTATTTCCGCGTCGTGAGCGATTTCCGCGCCCGGCAGGAAGAAAAGAACGCCCAGAACGGCCAGGAACGCAGCCACGACCGGAGCCGCGAGATTCGCGGCGTTGAGGATTTCGACGGTCATGACGATACCGACAGCGATATCGACACCGACGGCGGCCGCGACGACGATGGCGACGACCGTGGCGAGCGCAATGATCGCAACGACCGCGGCCAGCGCGACAATCGCGGTAACCGCGAAGCGCGCGGCAATCGCGACGATCAGGGCGACGACAATCGTGGCAATCGCCAGCAGGGTCGCGGCCGCGCCAACCGCAACCGCGACGACGACAGCGCCGGCCGCGGCGAACAGGACGAACGCGACGACCGCAATGATGCGCAGGCCGAGGCCGTCGAAGCCGAAGAGGCTCCGCGCCCCGCACGCCGCCCGGCGCGCCGCCCGCGCAAGGACGAGAGCGCCGGTGACGATAATGGCAATGCCGGCATCGACACGGCCGTGCTGCCGCCGGCGATCGGCCGCCCCGAACGGAGCGCAGACGCCGATGCCGGCGCGGATGGCGGCGACGAAGCCCCCGCCGCCAAGCCGCGCCGCACGCGCCGTACGCTGGCAGCGCGGAGCAGCGGCGTCGAGGCCGCCGAGTAAGGTCATTATTTCACGCTGGTTTTTGACCGGCACATAACATAGCCTCCCCGCCAGACTGTTGGCGGGGAGGTTTTTTATGCGCGTTTTGGCAAGGACTTGCGCTTCGGTGGCCGCCGTCGCGGCAGTGGTTTCATTCCCCGCCGCCGCGCAGGATCCGACGCAGGGCAATGCGCAGGGCGATCTTGCCGTTACCATCTATAACGGCGGGCAGTCGCTGGTGCAGGACATCCGCCAGATCGCTTTCCCCGCCGGGCGCTCGCGGCAGGAGTTTCCCGACGTTTCGGCACAGATCCGGCCGCAGACCGTCTCCTTCGCCGCGGACGGTACTGCGATTGTCGAGCAGAATTTCGACTATGACCTCCTCTCGCCCGATGCGCTGATGCAGAAGGCGGTAGGCGAGACGGTGACGCTGCTCCGGATCAATCCCGCGACGGGCGCCGAAACGCGCGAGCGCGCCAAGGTGCTCGCGGTCAACGGCGGCGTCGTGCTGCAGATCGGGCCGCGGATCGAGATCTTGCGCGACGACGGCCTGCCGGTGCGGGTCATCTTCGACAAGATCCCGCCGAACTTGCGTGTCAAGCCGACGCTGTCGATTACGGTCGAGAGCAAGGGATCCGGGACGCGGCCCGCGACGCTTTCCTATCTGACGAACGGCCTCGGCTGGTCTGCCGACTATGTGTCGCTCTATGACGAAAAGGCGGGGACGATCGACGTCCAAGGCTGGGTGACGCTGAGCAACAACACCGGCACGACCTTCGACAATGCCAAGACCTTGCTCGTCGCGGGGACGCCGTCGGCGGGCGGCATGGCCGCTTACGGCCAGTCGTACCGCTATCGCCCGCAGTCGTCGGCGCCCGGCGAACTCCGCCGCGCCGGCACCGAGACCGCGCCGCGCGAGCAGCTTGGCGACTATTATCTCTATCCGCTGCCCGAACGCACGACGATCGCCAATGCACAGACCAAGCAGGTGAGCTTTCTCGACGTCGCCAAGGTGCCGGCGCAGAAAATCTACGAGTTTACCGTCGACGGCTTCAACAACATGACCGAGCCGGCGAGCGCGGCGAGCGTGATCAAATTCACCTCGAGCCGCGACGGCGGCCTCGGCGACGCGCTGCCCGCCGGGACGGTGCGCTTTTACCAGCGCGACCTGCGCGGCGATCCGCAGTTTATCGGTGAAAACCAGATTGGTCACACGCCGATGGGCAGCGAGTTGGGGCTGAAGACCGGCGACGCGTTCGACGTGAAGGTGAAAGCGACCGTCGTGTCGCGCGAAAAGCGCGCGCCTTATGTGTGGCGGTCGTCGATGTCCTATCTGCTGACCAACGCGCGCGCGCAGCCGGTCACGCTCGACCTGCGCCAGCGCGGGCTCGACTGGTACTGGTCGGAAACGAAGATCATCACCGAAAGCCAGAAGAGCGAAAGGCTCGATTCGGACGGCACGCAGTGGCGGGTGACCGTACCCGCGAACGGCGAGGCGACGATCACCGCCACCTTCGAAACGCGTTACTGATTCGCGGACCGATGCGCCGCGCCGCATCCCCCCTGTCGATGTCTTCGCTGCTGCTGCTGTTCGCGGCGGCGCCCGCTGCGGCGCAGTCGGTGGTTACCTCGACTGCGCCCGACAAGGTCGCGGTCAGCGTCTTTCGCGATCCCGACCGCGCCGAGGGCGGCGAGATCAATCGCAATTGGCTGAACGGCTTCGCGCTGATTTCCGAAACGCGGACGATCGATTTGCCGGCGGGCGAATCGGTGCTGCGCTTCGAGGGCGTCTCCGAAGGCATGGTGGCGGTGTCGGCAATCGTCACCGGCCTGCCTGGCGGCGTCGCGCAGAAGAATCGCGATGCGGCGCTGCTGTCGCCCGCCAGTCTGCTCGACGGTTCGCTCGGCAATCGTGTCCATCTCCGCCGTACCGACCGGGCGACGGGAAAGGTGACCGAGGAAGAGGCGGTCATCCGCTCGGGCCCTGCGGGGGCGGTGATCCTGCAAACTCCGGCGGGCTATGAGGCGCTACGCTGCACCGGGCTTCCCGAAACGCTGACTTATGACGGGGTGCCGGCGGGACTGACCGCCAAGCCGACGCTGTCGGTCACGACGCGCAGCCCGGCGGCGCAGCGGGCGACAGTGACGCTGACCTATTTGTCGACGGGGTTCGACTGGGCGAGCAATTATGTCGCGCGCGTGGCGGACGACGGCAAGACGCTTGACCTGTTCGCCTGGCTGACCGTCGCGAACAGCAATGGCGAAAGCTTTGCCGACGCGAATATGTCGGTGCTGGCGGGGACGCTCAACGTCACGAGCGATTTCGATTCGCTCGTCGAGGCACCGCCGCCGCCGCAACTGAGCCTGCGTTGCTTTCCGACCGGCAACGGCCGCTACGGCGCGCCGCCCCCGCCGCCGCCGCCGCCTCCGCCGCCCGCGCCGATGGCGGAGGGGATGGATATTATCGTCACGGCGTCGCGGCGTCAGGAAAAGGCGATGGCGGCGCCGATATCGGTGGTCGACACCGCGAAGCTCGAGGATCTTGGCGACCTCAAGCTCTATCGCGTGCCCTTTCCGGTCACCGTCGCGGCGAACGGGCAGAAGCAGGTCGCGCTGTTGATCAAGGACGGCGTGCCGTTCGAGACGATTTACCGGCTACGCGCCGATCCCGACTATGAGGAAACGGCGCAGGCGACCGAGATCGTGCTGCGCATGCAGAACAAGGAGGCAAACCGGCTCGGTGTGCCGCTGCCCAGCGGACAAGTCGCGGTCTTCGAACAGGCGGCGGGACGCGAACTGCTGGCGGGCGAGGGGATGATGCGCGACCATGCGGTCGGCGAGAAAGTCGACCTCGTGATCGGCGAGAGCAGCCAGGTGCGCATAGACATGGAAAATTATGCCCCGCCCAAGAAGCGCGAGCATGATCGCCGGGTGACCGTGTCGAACGCCAATCCCTTCGCGGTGACCTTTGAACTCGGTTTCCAGGTCTATGACACCGGCACCCTCGATTCGCGGCTGCGCAAACTGCCGCGCAAGGACGGCATGCCGACCTGGACGGTGCGCGTGCCGGCGAATGCGACGCGCACGCTCGATTACCGCACGCGCGAGAGCGAGGATTAGGCGGCCGGCAGCGGGCGCGGGCGGTGATTCGCGTCGAGCGCGACGAAGGTGAAGACGCCTTCGGTCACCTTCTCCTCGGTGCGGCCGCCGTCGCGAGTCGCGATCACTTCGAGCCGGATCGCCAGCGAGGTGCGCCCGCGCCGTTCGATATGCGCATAGATGGAGATGATGTCGCGCAGCAGGATCGGGGCAATGAACTCCATCGTGTCGATCGCCACGGTCGCGACCGCGCCCTGCGCTTCGCGGCCGGCGACGATGCCGCCCGCGATGTCCATCTGGCTGAGGACCCAGCCGCCGAAGATGTGGCCGTTGGCGTTGATGTCCGCGGGGCGCGGGACGACGCGCAGGATCGGGTCGCGCGGGCAGTCGGACACGGCTTTATCGGTCATGGTTCATATCCGGGTCGTCCTTGAACGGGTCTTCGATCGCCTCGTCGTGGCCGCTGCCGCTCGACAGGAAAACGAGTCCCATCAGCGCGGCGCCGAGCAGGACCGACAGGCCGACCCCGGCGGCGGTCGCGATGATCATGTGGATCGTGAGCGCATCGCCCATCGTGTAGCGTAGCCAGCCCAGCGCCAGCAGGACGGCGCCGAACGACACCAGTGCCATGCCCTTCATCAGCCGGCGATAGCGGGCCCAGGCGACCTGCGAGGTGTCGCGGTTGTCGAGCGGGGATCGTTTGACCATGCGGGCAGTCATGGACCAGCCGCGCGGCAAGACCAAGCGCGAAAGGCCATCGTCCTGCCGCAGCCCTTTCGGCTTTGCCGCGAATCATGTTAAGCTGGTCGCCCTGAAAAGCGACATGGGGAGCGGCATGGCATGACGATCGGAGCGATCCTTCACGGGCATACGGGTCCGGTGATTTCGGCACGGAAAGAAGACACGGTTCGTGCGGTGATCGACCTCTTGGCACAGCATCGCATCGGGGCGGTGCCGGTGATGGAGGCCGAGGTGATCGTCGGCATCTTTTCCGAACGCGACCTTGTCCGGCTGATGTCCTCCTATGGTCCCGAAGCGCTCGACCGCCAGCTCGACGAGGTGATGACCAAATCGCCGGTGACCTGCGATTCGCAGATGGCGGTGATCGGCGCGCTGTCGCAGATGACGCAAAAGCGCATCCGCCACTTGCCGGTCGTCGACGGCGGCCGCCTCGTCGGATTCGTGTCGATCGGCGATCTCGTCAAATATCGCATCGACAAGATTGAGGCCGAAGCCGCGGCGATGCGGGATTATATCGCGTCTTAATCTCCAAGTGCCGCTACGCGGATTCGGCGATCTTCCGCCGAAGGACGAGTCGCGTCACTTCGGCGATCGCCTCGCGCTCGAGTAGCCAGAGCAGTCCGCCATAAAGCGCGACGCCCAGCGCGACGAGCAGCGCCAGCCGAATCGGCGCGGCCATGCCGAGTGGCGCAAGCAATTGTGCGGCGAAGCCCACGCCGATCGCCATCAGCAGCGCGGGCGCGAGTCCCGGCAGCATCGCGCGGCCGACATCCCATAGCGACACGCCGATCAGCGGCGCCGACATTCGCGCCGCGACAAAGAGCAGCAGGGGCGCGGCGACCAGCCACGCCCAGGCGATGCCGATCAGCCCCCATTGGGCACCGATCAGGAAGGCGGCGGGAAAGATGAGCGCGCCGCCGAGCGAGGTGAGCATCGAGACGTGCGGCTTGCCGAGCGCATTGTTCACCGGCGCGAAGAGAATCTGCACCGTCATCGCGATGAGCGCGAGCGACAGCAACTGGATATAGGGCACCATGCCGAGCCACTTCACTCCGAACAGTGTCTCGACCATCGGCGCCGCGACCACCGCGAGTCCGCAATAAAAGGGTGCGGCGACGAGCATCAGCAGGCGGACCGTCTTCAGAAAGCTCCAACGCATCGCGGTCGGATTGTCCTTGATTCGCGAATAGGCGGGGAAGGCGACTTCGTTGAGCGGCGGCACGAACTTCGCCATGAAGATCTGCGCGAGGAACAAGGCTTCGGCATAGAGGCCGAGCGCATGCGGTTCGAACCGGCGGCCGGCGATGAAGACGTCCGACTGGCTCTGCACCAGCCAGAAGAGCTGGCTGAACAGCACCGCCGATCCGAATCCGATGATCTGGCCGCAGCCCTTGAAGTTGAAACTCGGCCAGACGAGCAGCCGCGCCACGAAGGTCAGCCCGATCGCGCGCGTCCAGAACATGGCGATCGGCGCATAGACGAGAGTCCAGACGCCGAATCCCGCGAGCGCGCAGCCGAGCGCCGTGCCCGCGCCCGCAAGCGCGGCGACGAGGTTGACGATCGCCTGTCGGCGGAAATCGAGTTTGCGCGACATCATCACTTCGGGAAGCGCGATGAAGGGCGTCGCAAGAAAGATCAGCGCCTGGACGCGGAGCAGTTCGGCGACCATCGGCTGGCCATAATAGGCCGCGGCGACCGGGGCGCCGAAATATTGCACGGCGGCGAGTAGCGCGTTGAGCAGCAGCAGCAGGCCGAACGCCTGCCTGATTCGGAACGGATCGACCGAATCGGATTGCACCAGCGCGCTCGCGAATCCCCAGCCGTTGAGGAAAGCGAGGAAGGCGAGCACCACCTGCGTCATCGCGAACAGGCCATAATCGGCCGGATCGAGCAGACGAATCACGAGCAATGTCGATGACCAGGTGATGATTTGCGCCAGAATCTGGCTCCCCGACCGCCAGATCACCGCGCTGCGCACGCGGCTGCCGAATGCGTCGGCACTTTCTCCGCCCAGGTCGGAGCCCTTGAATTCCGCGCTTTCGCTCACCATTTTGTCCTTCCGGCACCGGGGTTTCCCGATGCTCTCAACATCCTTTGAAACAAAATTGCAAAAAGGTTGTTGACGCGAATCGATGAGGGGCCTAGAGGCCTGTTCACCGGACGGGGACGCGGCGGAAAACGCCACGAACCAGCCGGTCGCCAACAGATACGGACAGATGTCCCCCGATAGCAATAGCGGGGAACGACAACTGTCCGCTGTTTCTTGTCGGTGGCTCTTTGAAATTGTGATTGTCGATGAAGGGACATGTGGGCGGCGGCCCTGGGTCTTGCAGCTTTAAGGTGCAAGGTGCTCAGGATAAAAAGCCAAGCCTGACCTACATGTCTTACACGTTTCCATAACGTGGAAGCAGCCTTTCGGGGTTGCTTCTTGTGTAGGCCAGGCTCCTTAAAATGAGCGGGTTTGCGAGGGATATTCCACCTTTGCAGATTCGAACATCAAACTTGAGAGTTTGATCCTGGCTCAGAACGAACGCTGGCGGCATGCCTAACACATGCAAGTCGAACGAAGTCTTCGGACTTAGTGGCGCACGGGTGCGTAACGCGTGGGAATCTGCCCTTGGGTACGGAATAACTCAGAGAAATTTGTGCTAATACCGTATAATGACTTCGGTCCAAAGATTTATCGCCCAAGGATGAGCCCGCGTAAGATTAGCTAGTTGGTGGGGTAAAAGCCTACCAAGGCGACGATCTTTAGCTGGTCTGAGAGGATGATCAGCCACACTGGGACTGAGACACGGCCCAGACTCCTACGGGAGGCAGCAGTGGGGAATATTGGACAATGGGCGAAAGCCTGATCCAGCAATGCCGCG